>ONOZ01000112.1 GCA_900319595.1 uncultured Bacteroidales bacterium
ATCTATATTTCCAATGCCTGCCTTATGCATCAAATCTATCCATATTTGGGGTATACCTTTTGTAACAAAGTCTTCGTCAGAGGAGACTGTACTTTGTACCTCTGGTTTCATTTGTGGAAAGAATAATACATCTTGGATAGAGTTTGAATTGGTCATCATCATTGCCAAACGGTCAATTCCAATTCCTAAACCACTTGTTGGAGGCATTCCATATTCTATTGCACGTAAAAAGTCCTCGTCCAAAACCATACTTTCTGGATCGCCACGTTTTCCTAATTCCAATTGGTCTTCAAAACGCTTGCGTTGATCAATTGGATCGTTTAATTCGCTGTAAGCATTGCAGATTTCTTTGCAGTTACATACGGCTTCAAACCTTTCAACTAAGCCTTCCTTTGAACGATGTTTTTTTGCCAGAGGCGACATCTCTATTGGATAATCATAAATAAAGGTAGGCTGAATTAGTTGTCCCTCGCAAGTTTCACCAAATATTTCGTCAATCAACTTTCCTTTACCCATAGTGTCATCCACGGGTACATTAAGTTTTTCTGCAGTTTTTCTAAGTTCCGTTTCGTCCATATTGGATATATCAATGCCTGTAAAGTGTTCAATGGCTTCATACATTGTATAACGCTTCCAAGGTCGCTTGAAATCTATTTCATTATCCCCTACTTGTACTTTTGTTGTACCATGCAGTGCTAAGGCAATTCGCTCAACCATCTCTTCAACAGTGTCCATCATCCAAAAGTAATCCTTGTATGCAACATACAATTCCATCTGCGTAAACTCAGGATTATGAAATCTATCCATACCCTCATTTCTGAAATCCTTAGAAAACTCATAAACTCCACTATATCCACCAACAATAAGTTTCTTCAAATATAATTCGTCTGCAATACGCAAATACAAATCCATATCAAGCGTATTGTGATGAGTCTTAAAAGGTCTTGCAGCAGCCCCTCCATAAATAGGTTGTAGGATAGGAGTCTCTACTTCCAAGTAGCCCTTTTCGTTAAGATAGTTACGCATAGTATCGACTATCAATGTACGTTGCACAAATGTCTTTCTAACCTGAGGATTAACTATTAAATCCACATAACGCTGCCTGTACCGTTGCTCTGCATCGGTAAAAGCATCATAAACAACACCATCTTTTTCCTTGACTATCGGTAGTGGGCGAACACTTTTGCATAGTACAGTCAATTCTTTAACATGCACCGAAATTTCTCCCATCTTCGTACGAAACACAAACCCCTTTACTCCAATAATATCGCCAATGTCCAACAGTTTCTTAAATACAGTGTTGTACATTGTTTTATCTTCTCCCTCGCAAATCTCATCTCTATTTATGTAAAGTTGAATTCTGCCTTTTTCGTCCTGAATTTCACAAAATGATGCGGCTCCCATGATGCGTCTTGACATAATTCTGCCTGCCAAAGATACGTCATGTTGTTTTGTCTCATCTTTTTCAAAATCTTCCTTTGCTATAATGGTATTTGTATTTACCTCATACATTGGTGCAGGATAAGGGTTGATGCCAAGTTTTCTCAATTCCTCTGCCGCCTGTCTTCTCTGCAATTCCTGTTCGCTAAGTTCCATTGTTTATATTTTTTAAAAAATTTTTGCAAATTTACTAATTTTTATGTTATCTGCAATAAAAACATATAAATAATTTCATATATTTTCATACGATCATGATCCGTAAATTTATTCACTTAGAATAATTGAATAAAAAAAGACAGTATTTTTTTAAGTACTGTCTTTATTTGATTATATCTTATTTATTGTCTTGCTACTTACCAACAATAATTTTTGCTGTCTTTGTCGAATTGTCAGTTATCATCTGAATGACATACATTCCACGTTGTAAATTGCGAACATCGACTATTTGAGAATGCACACCTTTACCTTGACGACCGCAATTGAATACAGAAACTTCTCTTCCATTGATGTCTAACATTCTGAACTGAACATTAGTATTTTCATTCAAAGAATAAGTGATATTTGCCTCATCTCCAACAGGGTTTGGATATACTGTTAATGTTTGTTCAGTATTTTTAATGACTATGTCAGTTAAAGATACCGTTGATTGTATTGCATTTGTATCTCTGAAATCATTATTTACTAAAATACCCTTTCCGTATGTTGCAGCATAGATAACACCTGTGTTCTGAGTTGCCTCGTAAGTTGTAAGTTCAGCATTTTCACCTACATAAGTAAAGAACACCCATTTAGGAAGTTTTTTGGTTTGTTGCCACAAATTATAAACTGCTACACTAGGGACATTTTCTGTATCAGCAAACCATTTCCCATTTTCTCTATAATAAATACCATCATCGCTACCCACATACAATCTTCCACTCGAAGTAGCCTTTCCGCTATTAACACTTTCATACAATGCTGTAAATACAGGTTTATTATCCCCTACTATAGCTCCACTTCTATTGATATTCAATGCTATATCAGTAAAATTAACAGTTGTAGCCAAAGCGTTTGTAGTTTGTTTAACATTCTTTTCTGCACTATTTATACCCTCAAAAGTCAAAGTCATATTATTTGCATTCTTAGGGTCGCATACAATAGCAGATATTTGACGATTGAATGTTGCAACAGTATCTGTTGTGAAATTGATCCTATCTCTATTGTTTCCTACAAACAATTTATCATCTGCTATATTTACATCATTCAATCCTTTTATTCTTACAAGGATGGTGTGGTCGTACTGAGAAAATGAAGAATATACATCTATAGCTAAAAATGCAGAAGAACCATCTTGAGTCAAAGCAACGGCATGTATTCTCTTATTCATTGTCGCTAAATCTGTTCTAGATGAAGCATCTCCGGTTGCATATAACTTAGCCCAAGTCAAATTACCCCATTTATTTTCACTTTGAGCATTAGGATCTATTGTACGAGAGAAATCCATTATCTTACCACAAATAAAAGCACCCATATTTGTTGCTATCAATGCTCTTGCTTGAATTGGTTGAGGAACTTTTACTCTTAGAGTAGATTTTTTCATAAACAATGTGTCGTTGGACCCCTTTGTATATAATTCATAAGAATTAGCGTCTTGTGTTGTCCCAAAAGCAATCGTATCTGTAGCAACTATCTTGTGGAAGAAAGGATATCCAACGTTGTCGCTTTGTACTAATATAGAATCGCCCTCCAATAACCATTCTCCATCTCGACATGTTATAGTTGAGTCATTTCTTCTAATAAGAGTATTCGCATCCAGTAACATCGTAACACTGTCAATAGTTTTATCAAAATCGAATGATTCCCAAAAAGCAATCGGAGTGTTGAATTGAGCAAAAGTCAAGTTGTCTGCTACAGATTCGCTCAGTAACGTTTGTGTCTGAGAACTTCCATATGTCCAAGTTTGGTCATCAATAACATCAAAATCACCATTGTTACCAT
>ONOZ01000136.1 GCA_900319595.1 uncultured Bacteroidales bacterium
ATAGGTAAATCAATACCCTTTCCTAATGCCAAAGAACTTAGTGCGATTGTCGAATCTATAATGATTACTAAAACACCAAGTGATAAACCTGAATATTTATTTACAATCATCGCAATAATATCACTTCCGCCAGAAGTAGCTCCTGCAGAGAAAATGGTAGCGATACCTATTCCATAAGCCAAACCTCCCACTAATGTATTAAGTATATTCCACGGACGGAAATATTCAGTAACAGGAGCAAGATCTTTGAACTGAGCCACTGGCAAATATAATTCTTTCAATTGTTCTGGTAGATTTGTGTAATCGGTTGCAGAAATAAAATCACCATTGAATATTAGAGGTCTGTATCCTATATGTTTTATGAAAAAATATTCTGTAACCCAAGTAACAAACCATATTAAGAAAATGGATAATATAGTTTTTATTCCAAAACGTGGTCCTAAGAATACACTGCCTATAATCAATAGGGCGATGTCCATATAAATTACTAATGCCATAGGAGAGCCCCAAAGATTATGAAATACGCTCATCAAGCCATACACTCCTCCCGGTGCTAATCCGTAAGGTACTACGAAAAATAAATCTGCCAACGCAAAGATAATACAACCTATAATTATCTTGCTATAAGCAATGAAAAACTCTTTTGAGCCAAATCGTTCTTTTGAGTCGTTAAGTTGAGCTAACCAATTTCTAAATTTTGAATTCTTTTGCATAAATTTATATCTATTTTTTTTGTTAATGAACTCATTTATATTAACATATAATAAAAGACATCCTAAAAAAAGGATTTGCAAAAATACAATAATTATTTTATATTACAATAATAAAGTGATTAAAAAGATTTCGTTGTGTCAATTTGCAAGGTTATTTATCCCATTGCCACTTATCTTTTGGATTGTAAAATGGTCTGTCTCAAAAGTATTGATAAATTTCCACATTCTGCAAATTATTGCCAAATATATGAATTTTATACGCCTGCATTCAGGCATTTGTCTGCAACCATGTTTATGGGTAATCTATTTGCCTTAAATAAAACATTGTTGTTTATTCGCAATACCTATTTACTATATCTATTATTGATCTTGTACAGACCGGACAAAAAGGCGTCAAATCTCGCATCATACAATGTTGATAAGGACGATAGAATCCCTTGCTTTGATAACTGGCGCCCTCAAAAACACCGACTTTGTTTTCGTATTCTTTTATTGCAGGCGTTGGGATAGGTGTATTTGTATCTAACAAGTCTCCCCATTTCTTTGAAAAATATACAAGGGTAGTGATATTCTTTTCATAAGGTTCTACTTCAATGGAGGTAACACCTGCTTCTGAGTCGTTATCGGAATACTCGTCTGCTAAACCAGCAAAACTATGGGCAAATTCATGCACAATAACTTCTTTACTTTTATTTCCCATATAGCAGGTTGCATAATAATTGTAAATACCACCACCTCCATACGTGTCGGAATTACAAACTAATATCATAGCATCGCAAGCTACCATATCTACTACATCATACAAATCCCATAGGTTGCGAGTCATTAAGTAGCGTTGCGAATCAAAAGTATTATATTGGACTCCCAAATCGCTATTTTTTACTTTTGAATCTTTTAAACCACCGATTCCACTTTCTAAAGAGTAGCGTTCTATTGCGGTTATTTCAATTAAATCTTTTAGCGAAAAGAAAGGTTCTTCTGATATCATAAATTCAGCCATTGCTTGTAAATCCCTCTGCATTTTTTCGTTGTCTTGTATGGTATATCCAACAGGTACGAGTACCAAATCTACGCGTTTATCAATTGTCCTACCTGTATTATTTAATGTTATTACATGAGGAAGTGAAGGTTTAGCTTTTTTGATGAATGTTTCAAATGGACGTATCTCGTTTGGGTCAATATCGTAACGTATAACCTCTTTCCAATTATTTAAACTATCCCTTTTGGAAAACGCAATTTCAATCGCCATATCTTTTTTAGGACAAGGTACAATTATTACCTCTTCAAAATTGCCACACATACGTTTTGCTTCTTCCATAGACAGCCATTCGTTAAACAAAGACGAAACCCCTTTGGAGAAAATCAAGTTCTGACTATTCTTTTCGTACAAACTAACCAAATATGCACCATTGTTTGTGTTGTCAATCAAGTTTTTTTTGCTACCAGCATAGAAAGGTATCTCTTTCATATTCTCTATAGTGAAATAATCTATACCGACTCGACCAGAATGTGTATAATCTATCCTCAAACCTTTATTTTCAAAATATTTATCATATTGACCATAACTTGTAAATGATAGTATAGTCAAACAAATTAAAAAAGCATTTTTTATTCTATTCATAGTGTTATATGTTCTTTTGTTTTCATCTGTTGAAAGTGCAAAGATATTAAATTTTAATTTTATCGTCCTTGCTTGGCGTTGTAGGGGCATTGGCATTTTGGTCAATAAAAGTGTTGTTTGAGCATAAAGATAGAGTTAAACAAGACTGGTTGCCAATGAATGATAAGCATATAAAGAGAGTGATATATACATAATAATAGTTATTACCTAATTTTATTATTTTTTACCTAAAAGAGCAAACATATTACGTTTATAAAATTCCACTCCTGGCTGGTCAAATGGATTTACATCTAACATATAGCCACTAATACCACAAGCCAACTCAAAGAAGTATATCAATTTGCCAATATTACTTTCATTCAAATAATCAATACTAATTACTAACTGACTTACATTGCCTTCTAAATGAGCCTGTTGTGTTCCTAATTCTGCTTTATGATTGATTTCAGATAACGAGAATTTAGATAAATAATTTAGTTTGTCGTCATCGTTTTGCAGATATGGGATTTCAATTCTTTTATTTGCATTTTCTACATGTAAAATAGTTTCAAACATCAAACGTTCTCCTTGCTGAATATACTGCCCCATTGAATGCAAGTCTGTTGTATTGCAAACACTCGCTGGAAATAAACCTTTATTTTCTTTTCCTTCGCTTTCGCCATAGAGTTGTTTGAACCACTCAGCAAAAAAAGTTAGGTTAGGTTGGTAAGTAACTAATAATTCGATTTTTTTACCTATATCATATAAATGATTTCTTGCAATTGCGTAATCTATTGCGATATTAGGTTGGTTTTGTTGTATTTGTAAAGCACCTTTGACTAATTCCCTTATATCAAAACCCGCTACCGCAATAGGCAAAAGTCCGACAGGAGTAAGAACAGAATATCTGCCTCCAACATTGTCTGGAATAACAAAAGTTTTATAGCCTTCCTTGTTGGCAATTTCTTTTAGAATTCCTTTTTTCTCGTCCGTTATAGCAACAATGCGACTACTTGCCTCGTTGTGTCCGTATTTCTTTTCTAAATGCTGGCGTAAGATTCTAAAAGTTATTGCAGTCTCTGTTGTAGTACCCGATTTGGAGATAACACAAAGCGAATAATCTTTTTTATCAAGTATATCTAATAAGTCTGCAAGATAGTCCTCAGAAAGAGTATTGCCAGCGTATAGAACGATAGGTGATTGTTTATCGTTTTTAAGGCAATCAAAATTATGTTTCAAGGATTCTATAACAGCCCTTGCTCCTAAGTACGAACCACCAATGCCCGCTACTACAAAAACTTCGCTTTTTTGTCTAATATATTCGGCACAAGATATTATGTCTTGCAATTCTTCTTGTTTGATATTTGAGGGCAACTCCACCCAACCCAAAAAATCATTTCCTTTGCCTTGCTTGTTTTTAAGAAGTTGCAAAGACGACTCGGCTTTTTGTCTTAAAATATTTATATCGCTATTACTTGGAATATCAGCATTAGAATACTTTACTTCAAATTTCATATATTATTAGTTGTTTGTTGCGTTTTGCAAAGTTACAATATAATTATAGTATAACCAAATTATAGTCTATAAATTTGTGTCGGATTTTTATTAGTTGCTTATTAACGAAGTGTATTTGTCTTGTGTGATTTGTTCTATTGAGAAAGTACAGTAACGCATATTATAGCCAGCATTATATCCTTTGTCTTCAAAATAAAACGCTATATTCCCATCTTGCAATTGTATCATTGTGGAATAGGCAGACGAACCTTTACTTACTAAAAATTCTCCGTCCCAATCCTTTGATATTTCATTAGGAGTGCTATAATCGTTATTGTCTTTCAATTCCTTGTAATATATTGTAACATCGTTTCTTCCATCATTTGCTACTACACTTTGCAATAGAATATCTGTTTTTTTGTTATCCAGTTTTCTAATAGCCGTTATTAAAAGCACTTCTCCATTGCAAGCTGTTCCTGTATTGTATATACCATTATTTTCTTTTAATGGCATTACAGCATTATTCCAATAACCCTTTGATTTTGCCTTATTGGTATAATGAAAGATATTAAAAATTCGTCCATAATCCGCACGAGAAGAGAGAAGTACATCTCCGTTTGGCAATTCTTCGCATTTACATTCGTTGCCGCTAATAATACAAGAATTTTTACTATTTCCAAGCACTTGCCAACTTTTGCCAAAATCATCGGAGTACAAAACAAAATTGCCTTGCAAAGTACAAAGTCCAGCATACAAACGATAGTATTGACTTTTTTTGATTTGACGACTTTGACATATCTTTCCAGAAGTAAAAAATAGACTCGTTACTTTGGGTAATAATGAATATATTTCATTAGTTATATCTTTTGGTGCAGAGAATTGCCAACTTTTTGTTTTTTGATCATACTTGCCTTTAATCATGGCAACTCTATTAGGATTTGTTCTCGTGGCTTGAGGGTAAGGCTCGTTTCCTGCAACCATCATTATCAATACTTCGTTTTTATTTCTATCTGCCACAATGGACGCATCACCATACCCGCAAGCCTTGTCGTCTTTTATTCCGTTACCTTGTGCTATCATTATCTCCTCGCCCCAAGTCTTGCCGTTATCTTTGCTAATCTTCGCCAAAATATCCACTTTACCATAACCAATATCTGCTTTGCAAGTCCTGTAATCGCTCAACGCAAAAATATCTCCATTTTTTGCTTGAGCAATAGCAGGTATGCGATACGGTATTTCAGACGTGGTATTATCAAACAGAATGGTATCTATTTGCGGATAAGCACTACTTGAAATAATACTATATAATATTGTAAACAAACAACAGGTAAAGAGTCTTATTTTGGCATTCATAGTAAAATTGATTGATTAAGAATAATTGTTTTTCATACATAACGAACCACTTTGCCCATTTATTGCAAAACAAAAGAGTATTAGACAAGTTTTAGTTATTAGACATTATTCTAAAATGCAAGACAAGACATTTTTTTGATTATTTGATGGAGTGTTTTTTTATTTGATAATTTGGTAGTTACAAGGAAATTATGTAATTTTGCAGTTGAATTTCAAATTTACATAAAAATAATGGAAATAATTGAAAGAGAGATAAGTAC
>ONOZ01000277.1 GCA_900319595.1 uncultured Bacteroidales bacterium
GCAACTAACTTATATTTTGCCAACAACAATTAGAACATTTGATGTATCTCGTTTTCAGAAAAAGCATAAAGATATTGATTTGACACCTTATTATAAGGAAAGTAAAAGAAAAGATAGCGTTAGAATTACGCTAACGTAAATTTTCCATATTTCTAAATTTTAATTCATCAGTTCCCATAGTTTAAAATTAGATAAAACATATATATACGAGGGAGAGAAAAAACCCTACTAAAACTCGGAATAAGTATATATAAGATACATAAGCGAAATATGTTGGGAACACTTTGAGAATGTTATATTCGCCTTTTTTTCATTTTCATCTCTATTATTGGTTAATAAATTAAGTACGCATTCCTTAAAGAATATAGCATTCTCATTTTCTTTGAATATTAACAATTAAAAATATAAATATTATGAGTAATTATGAATTAGCAGTCCCTACTAATGATTATGATTTGCAAAAGGGGACAATAAAAATGACTGCGTATTGTCAAATGCACGCAGATTTAACTGAACGAATAAGGACAATACTAAAAGACAATGGCTTTGTTAGAATAGAGCAGAAAGGTATTGAAACTTATTTTGATTTTGATACCGAGATAGACGTAGATAATACAAATTATTATGGCGATGAAGTTTTTTATGATGATTTTAAGGAATGTAGAATATTTGCAATAGAAGAGGAGAAGCGTTTGATAAGGAAAAAGATAAAGAAACTTCAAAGTGAATATGATTTACCAAAGATTTATTGTGTAATAGATGAACAGGAGGATGAATGGTTATGAATGAGCAGACTATAACGTTGATTTCTTTAACGCCTGAAAAATTTACGGAATATCTAACGCAAGCCGTTGAAAAAGGCAAGGAGATTGAACGAGAAAAGGGAATAGAGATACCTTATATTTCGGAAAAAGAAGTTATAAGTCGTTTTGGTTACACTAAAACGGAATTAGATAAACGAGTAAAAGAAAAGGTATTTAGACGATTTAAAGATGGGAACAAAAAAGTTTTCTATCAAATAAACGATATTTTAAATCATATAAAGGAGAATGAAGTTTATGGAGCAAAATAAAAAGCCAATAGTATCTACCATTGTTATTACTTTTCACAATAGCGATGGTAAAGATATAGAATTTATTGTTAAAGGGCATCCACAAGAGATATATAGAAAGATGTATTCCTTTTTACAGGAACTTAATGCAATAAATAATTGTAATAATTATAAATATACTTGTACTTTTTCAAAAAGAAAATTAAAGAAATATGGCATACACGAATGAAACCGAGCCTAACGAAAGGCGAGTTTATAGAGACCAGTGTCCTAATAAGATGCACGATGATAGATGCTTTTATTTAGTAACACGGATATCTAATTTTTTTGAGGAAGTTAAATGTACTGCAAGTTCTAATTGTCCAAATTTAGAATGGTACGATAAAAACGTTTTAGGGAGGAAAAAATATTATGGATAAAGAGATTTATAATAAATATGTGGAATATTTGAATGTTATACAAAATTTCACGGAACAGGAGATAACAAATGAACCTGCTTATTTAACCGATAGATTGGCACGTACAGGCGTTTTTATAGCCAGCATAGGTAAATGTACTGCTGATGTGAAAAAGTGTCTTAACGAGGCTAAAAATGATATTTTTGAGCAAATGGGAAAAACTTTGCTTAAATCACCGCCGACGATTGTACAAGAATTGATTAAAGGGAAGTGTAAAGATGAGTTGTTTTTGGTTGATTGGTGCGATAGGTTAGGAGCGACGTTGGTGCATCAATTAGATGGTATGCGGACTTTATTGTCTTTTGCCAAGACGGAGTTGAAATTATTTAATAACGGGTACAATCAAAACATTTAGTAGTATGTGTAGTTATATAAAAATAAGCAGAGAAGTATTAGAACAATTTAGATATAAGCCAAATGTTAAATTAGTTTATATTTGCTTGGTTGAAAATGCACAAATAAAAGATTTTCAGATTAACGGCAAAACATTACATAGAGGCGATGTTTTGATGTCGCAAAACAAAATATGTGAAGAAACATCACTGACAAGACAAGAGGTTAGAACAGCATTATTGCAACTTATAAAATATCAAATAGTTACTCCAAGTAACCAAGCAAGTAACCAAGACTTAACCAAGCAATCAACCAAGCAATCAACCA
>ONOZ01000188.1 GCA_900319595.1 uncultured Bacteroidales bacterium
GGCTGAGATAAAATTGGAAACAGGTGAATTAAATGTAGGCGATGATATTTATATAATAGGTCCTACAACGGGCGTTTATGAGGATACTGTCAAGGAGTTACGCTTTGATTTGCAACCGGTAGAAAAGGTGGAAAAAGGACAGTTGTTCTCCATGCCAACTAATGTTTTAGTCCGCCGAAACGATAAACTTTATAAAATAATCCATAATAATTAGTAATCCCCCTTACAAGAAATCACAAAAAATTATGAATATACAGCACGAGAAAGAGGTTTTGGCATTTGATAATATGCTTTCACTTATGGAGAAAGTAAGAAAGGAATGCCCTTGGGACGCCTCGCAAACAAATGAATCACTTAGAACGCTTACAATAGAAGAATTGTACGAACTATCTCAGGCTATTTTGGATAAGAACGATAAGGAAATTTGCAAAGAATTAGGTGATGTTTTGATGCATGTAGTTTTCTATGCGTTAATTGGCAAAGAAAAAAAAGCGTTTGATATTTGCGATGTACTAAATCTTCTATCCGAAAAACTTATTCGCCGCCATCCTCATGTGTTTAGCAATAATAAAGTAGAAACTGCCGATGATGTTGAAAAAAATTGGGAACGTATCAAACTCAAAGAAGGCAATAGGAGTACATTTGCAGGAGTACCTCAAACATTGCCAGCACTAATAAAAGCATATCGTCTGCAAGATAAAGCAAAAGGTATTGGCTTTGATTGGAAATGCAAAAAAGATGTTTGGGAAAAGGTACTCGAAGAAATAAAAGAATTGCAAGAGGAAGAGAATAAGGCAAACAATAAACAAAGAATTGAAGAAGAATTTGGCGATTTGATGTTTGCACTTATAAATTATGCAAGATTCTTGGAAATCAACCCCGATACAGCATTGGAAATGGCAAATAGGAAGTTCAAAAATAGATTTGAATATATGGAGAGTAAAGCCAAACATAACGGTAAGCCTTTACAAGATATGAATTTAGAAGAAATGGAAACGCTTTGGCAGGAGTCAAAAAAGACTTTGTAAGAGAAAATTTTGTATATTTGCAAAATAAAACAAAATAATTATGATAAAACAGTTTGTATTCAATCATTTTGGGGAAAATACTTATATTCTTTTTGACAAAACAAAACAATGTGTTATAATTGATGCTGGTTGCAACGAAAAAGAGGAAATACAAGAATTGATTTCTTATATTGAAAACGAAAAACTGCTACCTCAAAAACTTCTTTTGACTCATGCTCATATAGACCACTTTTGCGGTATGCCAGAATTGGCAAGATATTTTAAAATACCAATTGTTATGCACGAAGAGGGTAAGAAAATTTTTGATATATTTGCACTTCAAACATCAAGTATGAATTTTCAACCAATAGATATGGCAAACGTAAATTTTGAATACATAAATTATAGGGAGAAAATCTTATTTGGAGATAATTATCTGTTGGAAACAATTAACGCAAGTGGGCATTGTCCGGGAAGTATTGCATACTATTCTCCAAAAGATGCGAGTGTATTTGTGGGAGATGCTGTTTTCTATCAATCAATAGGCAGAACGGATTTGTATGGTGGTGATTTAGACGAATTAGTATCCAATATAAATAACAATATTATGTCTTTGCCTTTGGATACTCAAATTTTTTCAGGGCATGGCCCAATGACAGATGTAGATTATGAGAAAACAAATAACCCATATTTGCAACAATATTAAAGAATTGAAAATATAAGACTGAAATTTTATATGTTATGAAAAAACTTATTCTGTTTGTTTGTACAATTATAGGTTTTGTGGTAGTAAATGCACAGAATTACAATGCTGGATTGTTGCTTGGTGCGTCCATATCACAAGTTGATGGTGATGGAATGGGAGGGTTTCATTTTATTGGACCACAAGGGGGATTTTTTATAAATAATCGTATCTCAAAACAGTCGGCTTTGCAAGGAGAATTGTTGTTTGTCTATAAAGGAAGTGGAATTGAAAGTAAGCCCGAGACAGATTTTCGTGTAGAAATTACAGCATCATACGTAGATTTGGCTCTCTATTATAAATATTTGTATTCTGACAAAGTCAATATCAAAATAGGTTTGACTCCGAGCGTACTTATCTCTCATAAAGAAACGTTTGCCGGCGTAGAACAGACAGAATACCCCGAATATCGCAAAATGGGTTTGCTGTTTTCTGTTGGTGGGGAATACTATTTCAATGAGAATTGGTTCTTGTCTGCCGATTGGAATTATTCGTTACTATCTTTGCGTAGCGGTAAAGCAATGGTAAGCGATTATAACGCCTTGTTTTTTAGATTTATATGGGAAAACGGAGAGTTTTATAACTACTTGAAATTCTCTTTGGGCTACAAATTCTAATCCGTAGTCTTTAAACGCATAATTATTGGGAAATGGTCGCTGATACCACCCTCATATTTAACGCCTTTATAGGTAGAAAATGGGCGGTCATACTTTTTACGTTTATCCTTTGAAATAAGAAATTCTGGTTTGTAAATGAAAGTATCGTTAAAAGTGTTGTCAAAAATCAAATGCTCTTTTATATTCCCAGAAACTATGAATTGGTCAAAAGAAAACAAATAACCGCTAAACACATATGTACCTGTTTTATCTTTGTTATTACTCATCAGATTGAAAAGCAGTGGCTGTTTTGAAGAAGTTGTAGTAGTGGATATACCATTTTCGGGGATTCTTTCAAACGAGTTAGTAGTATGTAAATTAAACCCTTGCATTACGGTTTCGTCCCAAGGATTATCATTCATATCTCCCATAATTATGAAATTCTGCTCTCCCTTTGACATTTTTTCTTTTATATCCAAATAGATATTTTCAAAAATTTTTTGTCGCAAATCTTTCTTTACGTTACCTTCTCGTCTTGATGGTGCATGAAGCACATATAAATTCAAATTCATTTGTCCTAATATGCCTTTAACATACAAGACATCTCTTGTGCGGTCTTCTTCCCTGCTACTAACAGGTGGCATTGGAAACTTTTCTTGTACTTTAAATTTATTAGGGTCATATAGTAACGCAACATCTATCCCACGCAAATCTTTGGAAGGATAATGAATGTATTTATAACCTGTTTTCCTTAACGGAGTATCATTTATTAGAGCATTAAGTACTTGATTATTTTCAATTTCACATAATCCTATCAAAGCGGGCATTTGATTTGCATCAATGGAAATATAAGTTTTTGCCAAAGCATTCAATTTGGCTTTATATTTGCCAAAAGTCCAATGTTTTCTGCCATTTGCTGTATATTCATCATCAAGCGTCAAGGTGTCATCAAGTGGATAAAACAGATTTTCCACATTATGAAAGACAATTATTTCCTCTTGCGATTGACTCAAAGTAGGAAGCAAACATAACAAGACACCCAACTGTTTCAATCGGGAGAGTTTCGGCTTATTAGAAAAAGAACGTCTGTTATGTGCCATGTGGTTTTATTAAAATATAACAAGTAGAATGTAACAGAAAGTATGTTGTTATATACTCTGTGCTACATTCTACTTGCTAAATATTATCTATTCTGCTTTATAGAACGGCATTCTTACAACTACAGCCTCTATAAGTTTGTTTCTTATCTCAATATATATAGGTGTATCCTTCTTTGAGAAAGCCGTTTGTACTTGTGCAGTTCCTATATTCTTACCTGTTGAAGGTGAAGGCGAACCAGAGCGTACTTCTCCTATTGCATTGCCTTCTGCATCGCAAACTTTGTATCCTCCTCTTGGTATTCCTTTGCCTATCATCTCAAAGCCAACAACTTTTTTCTGTACTCCGTTTGCTTTCTGCTCTTCAAGGAATTTTCTATCTATGAAATCGTTTCCATCAACGAACTTCGTAAGCCAGTTCAATCCTGCTTCAATTGGAGAAGTTTGGTCATCAATCTCATGTCCATACAAACAGAATCCCATTTCCAAACGAAGAGTATCCCTACAACCTAATCCTGCTGGCATAATACCAAATTCCTTTCCTGCTTCAAAGACAGCATCCCAAATTTTCATTGCGTCCTTTTTGTCAAAATACAATTCGCAACCACCTGCTCCTGTATAACCGGTTGTAGATAACAAAACATTTTCAACACCAGCAAAAGTCAAATATTTGAAAGTGTAGTATTCCATGTCCAACACAGGAGTATCAGTTAATTTTTGCATAACCTTCATAGCATTAGGTCCTTGAACGGCTAATTGTCCATAATTATCACTTTCGTTTGTGAAATCAACGCCAAGTTTCAACCCCATCTCCTCTGCTATTTTACTCATCCAAGCCCAATCCTTGTCAATGTTAGCAGCATTAGGAACCATAAAGTATTCTTGTTCGCTAACACGATAAACCAACATATCATCTACTATACCGCCTTTACCATTTGGCAAAACTGTATATAACACCTTGCCATCAAATAGTGTATTTATATCGTTGGAAGTACAATATTGAACAAAATCATGTGCTTTTGGTCCTTTTGCTCTAAATTCTCCCATATGAGAAACATCAAAAACTCCAACGTTTTTTCTTACGTTGTGATGCTCTTCAACTAATCCTGTGTATGAGATAGGCATATTATAGCCTGCAAACTCTGCCATCTTTGCACCAAGTGCGATGTGTTTTTCTGTAAATGGTGTAGTTTTCATTTTATCCTATATTTAATTATTACTATATTATATTACATTAGAATTGAGTTGCAAAGATAAGCATTTTTTATAAAATATTTTGAATTTCTAGCAAACTTTTGAATATTTTGGATTATTTAAGTTTGGAAAACAAAGAAAAGCATAGATATTTTTACTATATATATTGCATAAAAATAAAAAGAAGGAGAGTATATTATAAATACTCTCCCATTTATCTTAAAAAAGATTTCAAACTATCAATTATTCAATGGAAATATAGATTAGTATTCCCACATA
>ONOZ01000092.1 GCA_900319595.1 uncultured Bacteroidales bacterium
TACCAACTTCATATAACGTTTATGTGTTGCCACGCGATTTATATAAGCAAGGCGGACGGTTGATGCAAGGGGCAATGGCAGGTTGGTTGCAAACAATGACTCAAAATCTGTTTGGTACAGGACTAAATAAACAAATATATGTTATAAAAGACGAATGCCATCAAGCAACAAACAATTTGGATAATTTAAGTGGGGATTATTTTTCAAAAACTATAAACTTCTCTGCTACTCCCAAGTTGATAAGAGGGCAAATTCCCGATGTAGAAATAACAGATGAGCAAGCAGTACAAGCAAACCTAATAAAACGTATTGATTTTGGCAATTCTGAGCAATTAGTACAAGAAAACGGCAAGACAGATGCGATAAACAAGCAATCCATTCTCTGTGCGATAGAAAAATTTAAGGAAATAAAACCACAATACGTCGATAAACTAAAAGTAAATCCTTGTCTTATTATTCAAATATCAAATAAAGACAAAGCAGATAGTGAATGGAAGAACTTAATAAAGCCTGTTTTAGACAATAATCCTACATTGAAATGGATGCTTATTGTTGATAAGGATAAGGACTGCGACACTAATGATGTTGTTAAAAAGAATCTGCCCGTCAAGAAATGGAAAGACTACGCCAAAGAAAAGTCTTCTAATATTGACATTATAATCTTTAAGATGGTTATATCGGAAGGTTGGGACATTCCTCGTGCGTGCATGCTGTGTCAAGTAAGAAAAACAATATCAGATCAGTTAAATGAACAAGTAATGGGCAGGGTGAGAAGAAATCCTCGCCTTTTGGACTTTGAAACACTAACGCAAGAACAACAAGATTTAGCAATGACAGCGTGGGTATGGGGAAACGAACCAAAAGACAAGCAAAAAAGTTTTAATGTCCGCCTATTACAAAACTTAAATACTAACATTAGACAGGATTTTATAGTAAAGACAACCAAATTAGCAGACCTTACGGAAAAGAAAGACTTTAATATTGAAGAGTTTTTTGAAAATAAAAAAGACAAGTTAGTCTCTACTGACATATTTTCTTTGTATGATAAATTACAAAAGCAAGAAACTGAAATTCAATCTTTATGCTGGGATTATACAAAGGAAGATATTTCTCGTTATTGGAGATTTTGCGAAAACATTGACGGGGTGAAAAAGGAGTACCATAATTATAAATGCGATTATGTGCAAAGTATGAAAGAGGACAAGCCCACTTCTTTTCCAATATCTTCTATGTATTGGGATAATGGCAATGTTTTGAATATTGAGAATTGGATTTGGTTGCAGAAATCAGAAGATGAGGATATTTTTTCTTTTGATTCTGATGCCGAAAAGAAATGGGCAAAAATCCTTAGAGATATTTGTGAAAAGAGTGCAAGAAAAGTAAGCAGTAATAACGACGAAAAACGATTTCTTTGGGGTAAAAACTTTCCTTTTAACTCAGACATAAAATATGAATACTATAATAACGGAGTCCATGCGTCATACCCCGACTTTATCTTGAAAGATAAGCAAGACAGAATTCATATTTTTGAAGTCAAAAGCGTAAATAAATCTAATAACCAAAATATTGACAATGTCGAGTACGAAGAAAAGGTAAGAATATTAGGGGCATGCTATCTCTACGCTTCAAAAATATTAGAAAACCATATATTCTATTTACCCATTTTGAAAAATGAAGATTGGCAAATAACAAGATATGAAAACGGAGATAAAGAAACTTTAACAGAAGAGCAATTTCAAAATAGTTTTAAGAGTTCATAGAACCGCAATTGCAACCGTTACAACTTTTATTTTTGCATTTTCCTCTACCACAAAATCTTTTGAATAAAAAGAATCCAGCAACTGCAATGATAACTCCTACTAATATGTTTTGTAATAGCATATTCATACATACATCATATTATATAGTTTCCTATTTGAAAAACAATAGTACTTACAATCCAGGCAAGACAAATAGTATAAGCCATAGCAAACAAAGCCCAACGCCATTTACCTGTCTCACTTTTGATTGCAACAATTGTAGATAAACAAGGCATATATAAAAGTACGAATATAAGCATACTAAAAGCAGATAAAGGTGTCATATTAGTAGAAATTAGACGCGAAATTCTCAAATCTGCCTCTTCTTCTCTTATTTCTAATGTATCATCATCTACACTACTACTTTCAGATGAGTATAAAACACCCATAGTTGAAGCAACGATTTCTTTGGCAAATGCACCACTTAACAAACTTACGCTTTGTTTCCAATCAAATCCACAAGGCTCCATCATGGGTTCAATTCCCTTTCCTATTTTTCCTAAATAAGAGTTTTCCATTTGCTCCTTAGTGCTATTATATGCGTTGTGATTTGGGTAATAACCTAACGCCCAAACTAATATTGAAGCAAAAAGAATTATTGTTCCCATTTTTTTTAAATACTCTTTGCCTTTTTCCCATGTATGTCTTAATACTGCTTTATGAGTAGGCATACGATAAGGAGGAAGTTCCATGACAAACGGAGTACTTTCGCCCTTGACTACAAATTTGCTAAACAATCTTGCCATAAGTATTGCTACAATCATACCAAGCACATACAAAAACAAGAGAATTAATGGTGCTTTTGTTGGAAAGAATGCACCTATTAGGATAAGATAAACAGGTATCCTTGCCGAGCATGACATAAAAGGTATAATTAACGTCGTTATCAAACGAGATTTTCTATCCTCTATAGTACGAGTCGCCATTATTGCCGGAATATTGCAACCAAACCCCATAATCATAGGAATAAAACTTTTGCCATGTAATCCCATTTTATGCATTAGTTTATCCATAATAAAAGCTGCACGTGCCATGTAACCACTATCTTCCATAAATGAAATGAAAAGGTATAATATCAAAATGTTTGGCAAAAATACAATAACACTTCCCACCCCTGCTATTATTCCATCTACAATTAAATCTTTCAGTGGTCCATCTGACATAAGCAAAGAAACACTTTCACCCAACCAACCAAATAAAGCGTCTATCCAATCCATAGGATATTGCCCTATAAAAAAAGTACAGAAAAACGTTATGAACATGAAAAGTAAGAAAACTGGGTATCCAAGATATTTATTTGTAACAATAGTGTCTATAAGTTCGGTTATCTTGTTTCTATTCGGCTTTTCGTTTTTATAATACACTTCTTTCAACGCACCACGTATAAATCCATATTTCGCATCAGTAATAGCACTTTCCAAATCTGTTTTATTATCTTTTCCAAATTCCAATGCAATATTATCTCGCAACTTTATTAAGTCCTTATCTGGGTCATTCGCTATGACAAAAGACTCCATATCCTTATCATTCTCAAAAAGTTTGATAGCAAGAAACCTTGTAGATAATTCATCTGAAAAGCCATGATTATAAAGTGCGGTACGAAGCTCCCTTATTCTCTTTTCAATTTCTTTTCCATGATTGATATGGATATGATGAAAGGTTTCATCCCTATCTTCATATACATCAATAATCTTATCGAACAGTTCATATACACCTTTCCCTACTCTACCAATTGTAGGTACAATTGGAATCCCTAAAAGAGTCGCCAATTGCTGCAAATCTAGCTCATCGCCACTTTTTTCTAACTCATCGTAAATATTCAATGCCATAACAACTCGCAAATCCATATCAATGATTTGTGTTGTCAAGTAAAGATTACGCTCAATATTAGAGGCATCAACAACATTTAAGATAATATCTGGCTTTTTGTTTATTATATGTTTTCTAACATACAATTCCTCAGGCGAATATGCACTCAAAGAATATGTACCAGGCAAATCTACCAAGTTAAATGTATAATCCTTATACTGAAAAGTCCCGATTTTTTCATCAACCGTTACCCCGCTATAATTTCCAACATGTTCATGTGCATTAGCCGCCACATTGAAAATGGAAGTCTTGCCACAATTTGGATTTCCTACTAAAGCAACATTTATAGTTTTAGATTTTTTTTCGGCGAGTTGCTTCACTTTCTTTATATTTGGCACATAATTTGACGAAACTGTGTTACTATCAATATCTTCTAACTTATGCGTATAGTCAGTATTTATGTTATTATCCTTATTTTGCAACTCAGCCTCCTCAAACGATACAATTTCTATTTGAGATGCATCTTTACGCCTTAACGAAACCTCGAAGTTGAGTATTTTATACTTGATAGGGTCGTTAAGCGGAGCATTAATAATAGATTCCACGACATTACCTTTCACAAATCCCATCTCCAATATACGTTTTCTGAAAGCACCGTGTCCTAATACCTTAACAATCACTCCTTTTTCGTTAGTTTTTAGTTCGGATAGTAACATATCTTTTGTTTTTTATAATAATTTTTGTACCTTTGCAATTCCAAAGTTAATTCATTTAAATTGATTTTGCAAAATTAAATATTTTTCTATTCAAATAAAATACCTACTATTGAGTATTTATTCTTAATAGACAAAAAAAATTAAATACAAATATACCAAAATAACTGAATTCGACGTTATACAAACGAAATATACAAAAAATGATGAAAGAAAAATATATAAAAGAAGATAAAATGTCTGAACTCTTAGCCACGAGTGAAAAACTTTTGCAAGTGGTATCACGTTTTGGTATTCATTTGGGAGTGGGTGAGAAAACCATAGAACAAGTTTGCACAGAACACAAGGTAGATGTAAGGACATTTCTTGCCGTTGTAAATTTTACATATTCAGCAGGTGAAATGAAGCCAAAAGAAGGCGACATAAATCTAAAAACTCTATGTTTATATCTGCAGAATACACATATTTATATGTCGAAATTTCTTTTACCTCACATACGAAGACATCTTATTGATGCATTAGGAGCTTCTACTAATAACGATGTTACATTCTTAATTATCAAATTTTTTGATGAGTACTGCCAAGAATTGAAAAATCACATGGAGATAGAGGATAAAGAAATTTTTTCTCGTATTGATGATTTGTTACAAGGCAAAAAAGCAACACATCTAGCAACCGAGATAAGCAAAATGCATACTTTTCCAATAGAACAAAAGCTTTCCGAATTGAAAAATATAATTATCAAATATTATTCCTCTTCTTCTGATAACAATATGATATACAATATTCTACAACATTTATTCATGTGTGAGTATGACCTATTTATCCACGACAAATTAGAAAGTCATTTGCTTATGCCTGAAGTAAGAAGGATGGAAATAAAAAATGAATGCAATAATAGCACATTGCATAACGAAGAGGAATCTGAAATTTCAGAAGAATTGACTAAGAGAGAACAAGATATTATAGTTTGCGTTGTAAAAGGTATGACAAATAAGGAAACAGCCGACAAATTGTTTATCTCCGTCAATACCGTAACTACTCACAGACGCAATATAGCAAAAAAATTAAACATACATTCTCCGGCGGGTTTGACAATTTATGCCATTGTAAATGGGTTAGTAGATATAAAAGAAATCAAAATTTAATAATTTCGAAGATTATTTTATTACAAATAAGAAATATTTTTCCAAAAAGCGAGAAAAAATCATCCCTATTTCCTATGAACGTGTTTTTAATATAATTATCTGATTTTTAGTAAATTTACATATTTTTTATCTAATTTTCGAAAAAAAGTTGTAAAAAAATTTGGTGGGGAAAAATGATTGTAGTAATTTTGCAATTCCAAATTTGGCGGGGAGAGTTAAGA
>ONOZ01000069.1 GCA_900319595.1 uncultured Bacteroidales bacterium
ATTTTTGCAAAGTATTTTTTTAAAAGTATTGGATTTTGTGCTATGGTACGGTTATTGAATTGTGTTATTCCTAAATCCAAAAGGATATTGAATAAAAATGTAAAATTGAGTAGTGCGTAATAGATACCATAAGAGGAGGCAGGCAACACGTTTTGAACTCCTCTGTCTATACCTAAAATCCAAAAAGATTTTATTAGTATATTCAAAGTGAGCAGAAATATTAGATTTGTTACAAAGAACCTTTTCATAATCAATTTCTTTTGCAATTCTTATGGAGTTAGACCCTACGAAACTGCAAATTTACGAATTTTTTTTATAATATTCTAAATATCTAAACTGAAAAGTAAGGATGCAAAAGTATTGTCGGCAGTAGGAGAATAACCTATGCGAAAACCAATATTGACAGGAATAGTGATTCTAAACAAATGAGATTTTGTTTCTATATCCCCGCCATAGGAGCAATGAAAATCTTTGTCGTAGTATCCAAAATGATAGAAAGGTCGAGCAATTATGCGTTTGATGTACCATACTCCGTTTATACCACTATCTGGGTAAATCAATGGCAGTGCGTAAAAAGATAGTAGTCCAGCAAAGTACTTAGGATACAGATTATAAACCCCTCTAACGAAACTAACTTGATTTGGAAAATAATATACATCAGGTGTGTTTTTTTGAAAACTACCAACTAAAACTAAAGAATGATTGCGTCCGAAACCTGGAGCAAATATTTGACTTTGCCAAGAAACAATATCACTTACAGGAGAGGTTAGTGTATGCGTATATTTTATAGTTGTAATATGTCCTGAGCGTGGATACAAGTCGTTACTTGCCGTGGCAGCATAGTTACTAATATTTGCGTAATAACCTATTGCGTTGAAAACATCTAATCTTACATTATTGTGAGCATTACTTATACTACTCAAAGCATAATGTAGAGTTAAATTTATTGAATTTCTATAATTTCTATTAGTCCATGTAAAAGGTAGAGTTATATCGTAGCCAACGGTTATTTCGTCCCAATCTATGTACTGTACAATACTTGAGTCTAATTCTTTTCTTAAATCTCTAGGCCTAAATGACGTTGTCAATTCCATTAGCGGATAAAGTCCTGTGTAGGTGTAGCGAGCAAATAGTTCGTTCTTATCAAAAAAATTGAATTTGAATCCAAATTCCAATATAGAGGTGGAAAGCAAGTTTTGGGAGAAAGCACTGACACCTATTCCCAATTCTTTTGATTGAATATTGATAAATAGGGGTGCCCATGAGTGAAATTTGAATAAATGCTTGAATTTGCTATATTCCCTACTAGCAAAGACTTTGTCCTTGTTGATAACACTATCGCTCAGAATGAAGCCCTCTTGTTCTCTATTGATTTTTGTAAAATACATATCCTTATTTTTCTGACGAATATTGAAAGGACGGCTTTGGTATGGCAAAGAAACAATTTTGTATCCGTTTGCGGTGTAATCGCTAACGACAATGGTAGAATCGTAGATGCAGAAATTATCAATTCCGTAGCGACTATCGGTGTGTATTTGGACATCATTATAATCCTTGACGTTTATACTTAGTAGTTGGTATTTGTTATTAACATTTTTGATAAAGTATAGTCGTTTGTTATATACTTTAAGATATTTTATATTGTCGTAAGAGGGTTCGGTTACGTTTTGTCTATCTGCTGTGGTAACATTGTAACGAATTATGTATTTGCCTTTAGCAGAGGTCTCTATTACATAGATATATGCGGTGGTGTCGTCTTCCCAAGTGGGGTAGGAGTAGGTTACATTGTTTTCGTTACTAACTAAACGGACATAGGAAGATTTGTTTTTTTTCAGGATATTTTTGTTTTTGAAATAAGCTGTGGTTGGGGCGATGAACGCTAAATTTTGATTATCCAAAGAATCCGTATATATAGTAGCAATTAGAGAATCGTTAGGATAATATATTGGAGTAAAGAAAGTTGCTTTGGAAGTTACAGTTTTAAATTTGTTTGTGTTTAAGTCGTAATCCATTATATCTGCGTGGGCTTCTTGTTGCCATCTAACGTGCGGAGAATATTGCGAATATAGAATATGGTTGTCCCTATATTGAAAATACGAATGCAAAAGGAATGGCAACGACAACAGATGCTCCTCTCTATTATTTACAATCCGCACCAATTCTTGTGTATGATATGCAGAAGATTTTAGGGCGAGAATAGTTGAGTCGTTTATTTGTATTGGATTTTTGTAATTTACGTAACCTTTATTATTTGTAATACCCCATTTTTTTAATATTTTGTTATGATGAGTGTGCATATAGTTTATATCGTCATCTATCCAAACTTTTTCCAATGTGTCAATGGCTTCGTTGTACATTGTCTTGAAGTTCAAATTACCTTTTACCGTTTTGGTTTTACCCCATGATGTTAGTTTCCACCACGATTTGCCAATGTTTTTAAGACAATCGCCCCAAATGTCTTTACCATATTTTTGCCTTCCATATGAAACGAGAAAATAGCCTAAATTGTATTCGTCTGCGACAAAGTCCTTCATACTCCCCAAAAGCATCTTATCTACACTATAACGACCTTTATCAATAATTTGTGCTTTAAGATACATATTATATTCAGGTTCTTGACCTCTACCTGTGGGAGCAAGGGCAGTTTCGGCAACAACGGCATCGCCCTCAAAAAACCAATTAGGTACCCAAATACCAGCAACCCCTCCTACGATATGCTCTCCAAACAATTTGCTAAATATCTTAGTAATGCCTACATTGACCGCTTGCATTTGAGCAGTATGTCTATATTCATGAATGGCAAGTTGCCAAGTAAAAGGATAAGCATAAGAGGTTGGTGGAGGAGTCGTCCAAAACTCCATACGTTTAGGAGCCCAAACACTTAAACCATTGCTTATAGAACTTTTTGTATGAATTAAAATCGG
>ONOZ01000005.1 GCA_900319595.1 uncultured Bacteroidales bacterium
ATTTTTGAAAATTATGAAATGAGAACCTACTTTTTTCATTAAAATTTATTATTAAATATGAAAAAATTCTTGGATTTCAAAAAAAAATGTAAATTTGTAACTTGAATTTGGTGTGTAGTGCCAAGAATTTGTTTTAGTAGGTAATAATAATAAAATATATATATAATGAAAAAATTATCAATATTGATCGTGTTAAGTTGCTTGCTGAATCTTGTTTCAGTTAGAGCACAGGTAACATTGAAATCGTCATTTGATTTTGAAAATGGACTATCTAACGGTTGGACTGCAGTATATGGTGGTTCTTCGACAAATATTATCATGGAAGAAAATGAAGATATTGCAATTAATGGTAAAAAGTATCTGAAAATCAAGAAAAATGGTACGGAATCCATTTATGTGCAGTCGGAGTTAATAACAGTAGAAGAAGGTAAGAGTGTCCGAATTGAGTTTAATCACATTCCTATGATAGACAGACAAGCAAGGGTACAATTACTTTTGGACGGTACGACAAGCACAATTGCACTAAATGGTAATAACGTGTATGATAATAAATTTAGGCCGGATATAGCAGGCAGAAATGGTGCAAGTTTTACAGCAAGTACCTATTATAGCATAAAAGATATTACTAAAGCGTCTTCTATCAACTCTTCAATGTGGAAACATGAGGTCTTTTATTTGACAAACAAGTTATCAGGTGCGGTTAAGTTTCGTATTAGATTTATGATAAATTCTGGCGCGGACAATGGTTATGGTTGGTTGATAGATGATTTCAAGGTATATACAGCTCCTTTAACCGATGGAGTAATTCCTCGATTTGAAAAAATTGTTACGTGTCCAGATGTTCGCAATTATCCTTATTGCAATGATGCAGATATAGAATTCAAAATCGCGGATACCGATTTAGGATTATCCACAGTTGCAGACTCTTTGTATGTTGCTTATTATACGGAAGGAGATAAGACTATTAAAAGAGTTAAATTGGAAAGCAAAGGAGAAAACTATGCGGCAAATATCCCTTATGCAGGTATAGATTCTAATGTTTATTGGAAAGCAGTTATTACAGATAGAAATGGCAATCAAACTTCGTATCCTTACACGGGAGAATATTATAAATTTAAATATGTACGACCTTATACAGGGAGCGACCCTATAAAACAGAATGCTACGGGTAGTGAAGCTTTGATTTTTGCTACTTCCAAAGCCAAAGTATCTCATCAGATAAGGTATTCTGCAACGGAATTAAGAGCGGCAGGTTATACTGCTGGTATTATAGACGGCTTTTACTTTAATGTACGAACAAGACCTTCTACTGTACCGACATTGTCTAATTTTAAAGTTTATATAGGAGCAGTAAGTGCTGATCATGTTTTGGACGAATCTGCACAGTATTCTGGCGTTGAGGAAGTTTTTAATAGAGTAGAGTATATTGTGCCGGAGATTGGTTGGAATCTGTTGCAGTTTGATGATAATGCAACTTTCATTTGGGACGGAGAAAGTGATATTATTATAAAAACGTGTTTTGAAAATAGTAAAACTTTTGGAGAAACAAAGATATCGTCATATTCTGCAGGGAGTGATGTGCAATATAAGACAATGCAGTTGGCTCAAGATGCAAATTCTACTATGACAGCTTGCAATGACCCATTCAATACAGATAATACTGGAACAATAGGTTCAAAACCAAATCTTCGTTTCAATTTTATCAATAAATGCTACTTTCTTACAGACGCTGGAATTAGAAAAGATACATTATTATCTCCAATGCCAGCAAAAGATTGTAATGGTAATTTAAGTAAAACTTATGTTTGTAAAGCATATGAAAATACCACTTTAAAAGTATGGCTCAGAAATGATGGTACCTCTACTCTATCAAAAGTTAAAGTTAAGTGGATGCTGGACGATGACCCAGAAACCATAGATAGTTCTACATGGACGGGAACAATGAGACCTTTGGATTCTTCAATGTTGCCACAAGATACAGCGACAGTTTTTACCGCAACAACACGTTTTAAGGCAAGTACAGGAGTACATGAATTGAAAATATGGACAGAAATTACAGACCCTAGCATCACGGATTGGAATCATGACAATGATACTGCTGTTTTCAAATTGTATGCTATAGATGATGAGACTAGGATGAGGGGAGATTATGCTATAGGAGGAAGTATCGCACAGATACCACGACGTAGAACATTTCAAACATTTGAAGAGGCTTTTATAATGTTGATTAATGCCGGGGTTAGAGGAGCTTGTACGTTCAAAATCTATTCTTCAGACAAAGATACAACATATGCTGGTTCCATAGCCTTTCCTACTTGTATTGAAGGTCTAAGTGAGACTAATACTTTGACTTTTGTTAACGAAAATACAAATAATGAAGTTGTTTTTGCACCGAGTTTGGCCTCAGATAAAAATATATTTGATTTATCATCGTCAAAGTATTTGTCTTTCAAAAACCTTACATTCTCTTTGGACCCACAATTGACAGGTTTAACATTTGACAAATTTGATTTTGTAAAATTGAATGGACAGTCCTCACACATAACATTTGATAGTTGTAAGTTTCTTTCGTATGCGAAGACTACAAAGTATTATAGCAAAGTTGCTTCTCTGATCAATATGGCTAATGCATCGAATATTACAATAAATGCTTGTACGTTTGATACTCCTGCTAAATCACTTGTTCGTATAGAAGGGACATCTTCGGCTAGGGCGTTAGATAATAAAATAAGTAAATCTACATTTAATATTGTAGTAGATCAAGATCAAAATATTGTTGAAAATGCATTATCTGCAACTTATGCTTCTGAGTTAACTGTTACAGAAAATTCATTCATTACTCCTATGGATGAGTCGTCTTACGAAAAGCTAACAAGTGTATACTATGCATTACAGCTCAACGATTTAGATTGGCCATATATAAGTAAAAATACTTTCAAATTACATGCATTGAGTGCTATGACATTGTCATCATGTGAAATGTCTACTATTGCTAATAATATGCTTTCATTGGATAATATAAATACGAGTGCTGGGACATATAATCAATATGGTATATATCTTCAATCTGGTAGTTATAATACGATAGCATATAATAATTTATATTCACGTGGTTTAAAAAATTCTTCTAAAAGGGCTTATGGTTTTGCATTGGGTACGGCATCATCTTCTTTAGCGAGGAACCTAGTGAAGAACAACATACTTGTTAGTGATGGTTATGGTTATGCTGTATTTTTGAGGAATACATCAAATGATGCTTTTGAATTTTCCAATAATTTATACTATAAAAAACAATCTTTGCCGAATATTCCGTTATTTAGTTATGATGGAGCAACTAATACGACTATAGAGGATTGGAAAGAAAGTACGAAAGAGCAAAACTCATTTTATAATGAAGACCCTGCCTTTGCAGGTTGGGATAATTTGTATTCTACAAACATCACTTTATGTGAAAATGGAGATTGGGTTAGCGATATTACAGATGACTTTTTTGGAAATCAAAGACCTACAAAAACGGAAAAGAGACCTTGTATTGGGGCAAGAGAATTTCCTCCTCCTCCTAACAATATATACGTATTGAGGACGGGTTTGGCTGATTTTGATCCAACTTCTAGTGATACGTATTCAGATTGTAATTTAGCTGAGGAAACTATTTTTGTAGAATTTAAGAATGTCTCTTCTAACACGATATCGGCTAATTCAGTCAAATTCAATTATTCTGTTAATGGTAATACATCAACATCCACGGTAGGAACATTTGGTGAGCAGATAATACCAAATGAAATATATAGATTCAATTTTCCTGTACCGCACAACTTTGCTGCAATA
>ONOZ01000038.1 GCA_900319595.1 uncultured Bacteroidales bacterium
TAACTGCACATTCTGCAACACTACATGGTAAAATAGAAACAACAGCAGATGTAACAGCAAAAGGTTTTCAATATAGAATAGCGATGGGGGGAATCTACGAAGCCCAAAGCGTGAATGTTACAGAACCTTCTTTATCTATTACTTATAATCTAACAGGATTAGACGAACGTATGGAATATACATTTAGAGCATTTGCAGTTGTTGATAACGATACAATTGGTGGTGAATGGAAGTCTTTTGTAACATCTGAAGATAGCGGTATAGAGGACGTTGTAACAGAAAAGGCAATTTCTATTTATCCTAACCCAGCACACAACAATGTAACAATAGAAGGCAAAGGCGAGGTAGTTATTACTAATAGTTTAGGACAGGTTGTAAAAACTTTAAACAATCCTAATCACCTTATAAATATTAACATTAGAGATTGGGAAAAAGGAATTTATTACATAAAAATAGGAAACATTACAAAGAAATTGCTTGTTGAGTAAAAATAAAAAAGGCAGAGATTTGATTTTCTCTGCCTTTTTTTATTGTTCTTACTTTATCATATCAAATCCTGTAAATTTCTGTAAGCATTCTGGAATTTTGATACCATCTGGTGTTTGATTGTTTTCCAAAAGTGCCGCAACCACTCTTGGCAATGCCAAAGCAGAACCATTGAGTGTATGACAAAGTTGAGTCTTGCCGTTATCATCTTTGTAACGTACTTTTAGACGATTTGCTTGATAGGATTCAAAATTGGAAACAGAGGAAACCTCTAACCAACGTTCCTGTGCAGCAGAATAAACTTCAAAATCAAAAGTCAAAGCGGACGTAAAAGATATATCTCCTCCACATAAACGCAAAATTCTATAAGGAAGACCTAACTTGTCTAACAATCTACCTACATGTTGTTTCATTTCCTCCAACTGCTGATAGGAATGCTCGGGGCTATCTATGCAAACTATCTCCACCTTATCAAATTGATGCAAACGGTTTAGTCCTCTTACGTCCTTACCATAAGAACCTGCTTCTCTACGAAAACATTGAGAATAAGCACAACGCTTTATTGGAAAATCTTTTTTATCAACTATCACATCGCGGAATATATTCGTTACAGGTACTTCGGCAGTTGGTATCATATAGTAATTATCCAATGTAATAACGTACATTTGTGCTTCCTTATCTGGTAATTGTCCTGTAGCCAAGGCAGATGCTTCATTAACCATTAGAGGAGGTTGCACTTCCAAATAACCATCTTGCTCGCCCTCTTGTAAAAAGAAGTTAATCAACGCCCTTTGCAATTTAGCACCTTTACCCTTATAGACAGGAAATCCTGCACCTGTTATCTTGTTGCCTAAATCAAAATCAACAATATCATATTTCTTGCACAAATCCCAATGTGGTACAGCACCCGCATGCAAAGTTGGAATATCACCTACAACTTTTACCACCTCGTTATCTTCTTCGCCTTTACCCAATGGCACACTTATATGCGGAAGATTGGGAATTGACAAAAGCAAATTACGAATCTCTACTTCAATGTCAGAATGTTTTTCAGTTAATTCTTTTTCTGTAGTTTTCAATGTTGTAGTTTCTATCTTCTTCTGCTCCGCCAATTCTTTATTCCCTTGTTTGAAAAGCATACCTATCTCCTTTGCAATAGCATTTTGAGTGGCTTTGTTCTGATCAAGTTGTTTTTGTAATTCACGGCGAGTATTGTCTAAATCTATTATACGCGTTATGCTGTCCTCTGCTTGCTTAAAATTCTTAACTTGCAATCTTTCTATAACAAGGTCTTTATTCTCTCTTATAAAATTAAGTTGTAACATATCTTTTATTTATTATATTTCCTAATCTACAAATTTAATTTTGTGGAATTCTCAGTATTGTAAAACATCTTTGCTTACAAAATCCAAAACTATACCAGCCTGTTGAAACATCTCTTCGCTCTCTTGCCCACTATGATATTTATTCAAACAGACAACACGTTGAATCCCACAATTGATAATCATCATAGCACAAGTACGACAAGGTGTCATTGTACAATATAGAGTTGCTCCTTGTAAAGCGATACCTTTTTTAGCGGCTTGACAAATAGCATTCTGCTCTGCATGAACTGTACGAACACAATGCGTTGAAATTTCTCCATTATCATTAACAACATTCTTAAATAGATGCCCTACATCATCACAATGTGGCAATCCTGTTGGCGAACCCACATAGCCGGTAACCAATATTTGCTTATCTTTGACAATCACACAACCAGAACGTCCTCTATTACAAGTTGCTCTTTTGGCTACAGTCTTTACCACATCCAAAAAGTATTCGTCCCAACTTGGTCGTGTAGTTATTGGCAGTTTATTATATACATCTTCAACCTGCGAGTGCAAAAATTCAATATCTTTCCCATTATCCAAAGTATAATCTGCCATCTGCATTACCAAACCTAAATTCTGCTTATTGGTATCCGATGAAGAGAACTCTCTTTGTTCATTTTCAACAAATGTACGGAAACTTACTTTATCTGTTTCACTATTCCTAAGAACGATTCTTTGATAACGAATTTTTATATCCGCATCTATGCACAACAAAATGAAATTGCAATTTTTTCTAAGAAATTCTACTTCCTTGACGTTGCGAATACTTTCAATTATACAGTTTCTTCCATCTTTTTTGGCAATTTCCAACAAACCTTTTGCAATAAAATCGCCACCTTCTTTTTCTCTTATTGCATTTGCTACGGCTGTAAAAGAATCTCTATCTGCTTTTAATCCCAGAGCCTCTACTCTTTTACGTAAATAATCGCGTGCAGAGTAATGTACAAAGCCTTTTTCTTTTAGAATCTCTACTACAGTTCCTTTCCCTGCTCCCAAAGTTCCCGTTATTCCAACAACTAACATAATCTATATAGTGTTTATTGCACTCTATTTTTGAATTGCTTTGTTTTCAATTCTTCATTTGCTTTAATAATCTTATCTTTTAATGACGATTTGTATATCTTCATCTTTTCTTTTATTGTTTCGTCAGTCAAAGACAATATTTCCATTGCCAAAATAGCCGCATTCAAACTTCCATTTACAGCAACCGTTGCCACAGGAATACCCGGAGGCATCTGAATCATTGAAAGCATAGAGTCCAATCCGTCAAAAGTCCCCTTGATTGGCACCCCAATAACAGGCAAAGTCGTTTCTGCAGCAATTACGCCAGGAAGAGCCGCTGCCATACCTGCACCTGCAATAATAACTTTTATTCCTCTTTTTTCGGCATTTTGTGCAAACTGCATAACTTTGTCGGCGGTACGATGAGCAGACAATGCATTTATCTCAAAAGGAATATCGTTGGTATCAAGTAGGTTTGCTGCTTTTTCCATAACCTCGTAATCGGAAACAGACCCCATAATAATACTGACAAGTGGTTTCATAGTCTTATTGAATATTGTTTTACAAATGCAAAATTACAAAAAAAATTATAAAGTAATAATGATAATTAACTTAAATCAAAGATTCTACAATTTTAATCTAATTTTTAGTAATTTTGCAACCTGTTTGTAACAAATATATAAGTATGAGTGATATTAAAAAGTTAGCAGGACAGACAGCGGTGTATGGTTTGCCGACCATTATAGGAAGATTTCTCAATTATTTCCTTGTGCCATTATATACATATAATATTATGGCATCGGAATATGGTATGGTGAGCGAACTTTACGCTTATGTGGCTTTTTTGATGATAATATTGACCTACGGAATGGAGACCGCATTTTTTCGTTATAGCCAAGAATATGACAAAAACAAGGTCTTCAATACAGCAATGCTCTCACTACTTTGCTCAACAGCAGTGTTTTTGCTTATAACTTTCATTTGCTTAAAACCCATTACCTCAGCGTTGGAATATCAAGGGCATCAATCATATATAGTTCTGTTTCTTTTGATTTTGGCAGTAGATACTTTGAAAGCAATTCCATATGCATTATTGAGAAGTGAAAATAAAGCCAAACGCTTTGCACTAATAAAAACAACAGATATATTTGCAAATATATTATTTAATCTATTCTTTATTGCTTTGTGTCCTATACTTTCACGTAACCCTCAGTTTGCTAATATGATGTGCTGGTTTGATGCTTCGGACTTAGTATTCTATATATTTCTTTCCAATTTGCTTGCCTGCTTTATTGCAATGGCTATGCTACTGCCTGAGTACAAAAGATTTAGATGGAATTTTGATTTTTCATTATTTACGAAGATGTTATCCTATGGTTTTCCTGTTATGATTGGGGGGCTTGCTGGCATGGTAAATGAAACTTTTGATAGAATAGCACTAAAACATCTTGTAAAATCTCCTAATGATTTGGCAGACATATCGCAAGTCAATTCTTGGAAAATGGCACAAATTGGAATATATGGTGCATGTTACAAGTTGAGTATAGTTATAAGTCTGTTTATTCAAGCCTTTAAATTTGCGGCAGAACCTTTCTTTTTTTCCAAAATGAAAAAGGCGGACGCAAAGCAAAGTTATTCTTCCGTTATGACTGCCTTTGTTATGTTTCTTTCACTTGTATTCTTAGTAGTTATGTGCTATATTGATGTGTTTCAATATTTTATGGGGAAAGAGTATCGCATTGGCTTAGCTGTTGTACCTATACTTTTGATGGCAAATATATTTCTTGGCATATATTATAATTTAAGTATATGGTATAAAGTAACAGATAAAACAAAGTGGGGAGCAATCATAGCAATAATAGGGGCTGTGGTAACTTTGATAGGTAATTATATTTTAGTTCCTCAACTCTCATATATAGGAGCAGCAATAACTACTTTGGTTTGCTATGTTACCATTGCAATCATATGCTATTTCATCGGGCAAAGATACTATACAATAAACTACAATGTGAAACGTTGCTTGCTATATATATTTATGGCAATAGGACTATATTTTATTTCTGCATTTATTAGAGAAAATGCATTGGGCTTGCCTTTAACCTTATTGATAAATACTATTCTTATTATAGTATATATTTTAATTGCTTATAAATTAGATATTAAGCGAATGATTAAAGAAAGATAGAAGCAAATTTGGGATTTTAGATAAATTTTTATAAATTTGCATTTTAGTTTTAGCGACCTAGAACAATTAGTAATGAAAAATAACTTTGATTATACTATATTAGATAAAATAGATACTCCACAAGATATTAAAAATTTAAATCTTGGGGAACTAAAAACTCTTTGCTCAGAATTAAGACATTATATTATAGAGGTATTAAGTGAAAATCCCGGGCATTTAGCATCATCTTTGGGGACAGTTGAACTAATAGTTGCACTGCATTATCTTTTTGATGTGCCAAATGACACTTTGGTTTTTGACGTTGGACATCAGGCTTACGCACACAAGGTACTTACAGGTAGGAAAGAGCAATTTAAACAAATAAGAAAACTTCATGGATTAAGCGGTTTTCCAAAAAGGAGTGAAAGTGCTTATGATTGTTTTGGAACGGGGCATGCCTCTACTTCAGTTTCTGCATCTTTGGGAATGGCAATAGCAGATAAAATCATGGGCAATGATAATAACTTTCATATTGCAGTAATTGGAGATGGGAGTATGACTGGTGGAATGGCGTTTGAGGCTTTGAATCATGCAGGAAGTACAAATGCTAATTCGTTGGTAATACTCAACGACAACGGAATAAGTATAGACAAACGTGTTGGTGCAATGAGTGGATACTTTACTCAAATAACATCATCACACAAATACAACAAAATAAAGAATCAACTTTGGAATGCAATGGGAGGCAATAAGAATGCCAACACAGAGCATCTTAACTTTTTTAGAAGAATCTTACTATTCTTTAAAAGTCTTTTTGCTGGACAAAGTAATTTCTTTGAGGCATTGCATATAAGGTATTTTGGACCAATTGACGGACACGATTTAAAATCTTTAGTTTCTACGATAGAGAAATTAAAAAATATTCAAGGACCTAAACTATTGCATATCATAACAACCAAAGGAAAAGGATTGTCTATTGCAGAAAACAATCCAACTATATATCATGCACCGGGAGTTTTTGATGCTAAAACGGGCGAAATAGAAAAAAAACAAATAGATAATAATAAGCCTTTGAAATTTTCGGAAGTTTTTGGCAAAAGTTTAGTGGAATTAGCAGAAAAATATGATAATATTGTAGCAATTACTCCTGCCATGCTATCTGGCTCATGCTTAAATGATATGAATACACGTTTTGCAGACCGAACTTTTGATGTTGGTATAGCAGAAGAACATGCTGTTACATTATCTGCAGGATTCGCAACTCGCAATATTCGTCCTTTCTGCTGTGTATATTCATCATTTTTACAGCGTTCGTTTGACCAAATTATTCATGATGTGGCTTTACAAAATCTTGCTGTAACATTTTGTATTGATAGGGCAGGTTTGGTCGGCGATGACGGAGCAACTCACCACGGAGTATTTGATTTGTCATACCTTAATATGATTCCAAATATGATTATCTCTGCTCCAAAAGACGAAGTGGAGATGCGTAACCTTATGTATACTTCTTTATTTGTTGATAAACCTTTCTCTATTCGCTACCCGCGGGGTAATGGATTTATTGCAGATTGGAAACAAGATTTTTCTAAAATAGAGGTTGGTAAAGCCGAAGAATTGCAAAGCGGAAATGGTGTTGCGGTATTATTTATTGGTACTATTGGCAAGGAATGTGCAGATGCAGTGGAGGAATTAAAAAAAGAAAATAAAAATATAGGACTTTATTATTTCCGTTTCTTAAAACCTTTGGACGAGAATATGTTAAAAAAGATTTTTGATTCTTACGAACATATTATTACCGTAGAGGACGGAGTGAAGATTGGAGGATTTGGTTGGAGTATAGAAAATTACGCAAAACAAAAGGGATACGAAAATAATGTTGAGGTACTTGGTATAGATGATAAGTTTATTGAACAAGGTAGTATAAAGGAATTAAAAGAAATTTGCGGTATAGACAAAGAGGGAATAAAAAAGAAAATTTGCAAAAAGTTAGAGTAAAATTTGGTTGCAAAAAATTAATTTTATAATTTTGCGGAACAATTTTAATAATCAGAAGTAAAAATTTAGTAACTTCGCAAAAAAAATAATTAATCAGAGTAATTAATAACTATTTAAAATACAAAGACATGAAAAGATTATTATTCGCAGTAGCAGGTTTAGTTCTTGGATTCGGAACATCTGCACAGACACCTACAATCGTTAGTACTGATTCTCAGAATCGTAACGTCGTAATAGAGGAATACACTGGTATTAATTGCACTTGGTGTCCTGATGGACATAAGATGGTGCAGGAGTTTGCTGATAATAACCCAGGTAGAGTAATTCCTATCAACATTCACACGGGAGGTTTTGCTAACGGAGTGTATACTACCAATTATGGCACAAATATCGAAGCTCAAGCCAGCGTTGAGGGTTACCCTTCTGGAAGTGTTAACCGTAATGTATCTGGTTGCAAAGTTATTGCTTATGATAGGGGTAGATTCGCTCCAGAAGGGAGGACTATTATGTCACAAACATCTCCTGTTAACATAGCAGCAACAGCAACTATTGATTGCAAGACACTAGAAGTTAAGGTTTATGTTGAGGCTTACTATACAGCTAACGTTAATCAAAAGTTTAATATGCTTAATATTGCATTGTTGCAAAACAACATACTTGGTCAACAGACAGGAATGGATAAAAATCCTGCTCAAGTTGTAGATGGTAAGTATAAACACAATCATATGTTCCGTGATTTCTTGACAGGACAATGGGGCGACACTATTGGAAAGAATGATGAGGGAGTTATTACTGCTGGGACATTTTTTTCAAAAACTTATACTTATACATTGCCTGAGAAAATATCAAACGAAAACGTTGTTATGGGAGATTTAGACTTTGTTGTCTTTGTTGCTGACGGCGAAGTTTCAGGTTGTTCTTCGTTGAACGCTCCTAATATTTGGACGGGTATAAGCGTTGAACCAGAATACACTAATATGGA
>ONOZ01000193.1 GCA_900319595.1 uncultured Bacteroidales bacterium
AATCTATTGCATGGTGCAGAGATATTTTCTTCTAATCTTAAATTAGCAGCAGAGATAAATAGTAATATATTAAAGGAGGGTAATAAGTTATCAGGATGGGACTTATTCAATGCTTTTGAGGCTGGGTTAGATTTTGGAATAGAACTTCCACGATTTCTTGCCCCTTTTTCAACATCCTTCTATTCTATGAAGTTTCACCCGCACACAAGTATAAGAACAGGTTACAATGTACAGAAACGTTCTTATTACAATAGGAGTATTTTCAATCTAAATTATGGATATTCGTGGAATACTACAGAAAAGAAGTTTTTTGCGTTCATTCCGTTAGAAATCAATTTTGTGGATATGGACATTACCAGTAAGAGTTATGCTAATTTTATTAGAAGCATGGACAAAAGGATACAATATCAAATGTCTGACCACTTTGTTATGGCGATGAGATTCTCGTATAATTATAATGGACAAACCCTACAAGAGAAAAAAGATTTTACTTATTTTTCTTGGAATATTGAGACGGCAGGTAATTTATTGGATTTGTATTCTGTTACATTTAACCAAAGCAAAGACGACAAGGGGCATTATACAATATTCAAAATACCGTTTTCTCAATACGTAAGAACTGATTTTTCGTTTGTACATTACAATTATTTATCGCGGAACACTTCGTTTGTCTACAAAATATATGGAGGTATGGGTATATCTTATGGCAATGCGGACGCTCTTCCTTATGAGAAAGCATTCTTTGGAGGGGGTGCAAACGGGCTACGTGCATGGAGATTGAGAAGCTTAGGACCAGGTTCTTCTAAAAATGCGGATAATGGCAAGTATGATAGGGCAGGCGATATTGCATTGGGAGCCAATTTTGAATATCGTTTTCCTATGATGAGTTTTTTGGAAGGGGCAACCTTTTTTGACGTGGGCAATATTTGGAATTTACGCGAGAATGAAGGTACCATTGGGGGCAAGATTAGCGAAAATTTTTACAAAGAGATTGCTGCTGGAGCAGGTTTGGGAGTACGTTTAAATTTTGGAGTGATGATAATTCGTTTTGATTTTGCATTGAAAGTTTGGGACCCGAGTAAGGAGTTGAAGGATAGGTTTGTGTTGGACAACTCTAAGTTTTCGGACATTGCAATTCAGTTTGGAATAGGTTATCCATTCTAATGTAATACGGGTATAGTTGTATTTTCTGCACTTTTAACCTATACCAAATGGAAATAAAATTATTGAAATATATCTTACCCTAAAAACATCATTTTTTAGTATCTTTGCACTTTAAAAATTACAAAAAGAAGATTCTGTTTTATGGGTTATACACAAATTACAGCTCTTACAATATTTATAATAACTTATATAGGTATCATTTTTAATAAACTGCCTCTTTTGAAACTCAATCGCATTGGCATCGCTTTTGCTGGAGGCGTACTAATGATTGTTTGTGGAGTGATAAGCTTTGAAGATGCAATTCAAAGTATAGATTTTAATACCATTGCTTTACTACTTGGTATGATGATTATTATTTCTGCCCTACAATTAGAAGGTTTTTTTGAATGTATATCACAAAAAACTATCTCCAAAGCAAACACGTCTTCTCGCTTACTTACTATTGTAGTGTTTATTACGGGCTTTGCATCGGCATTTTTGGTAAATGATGCAGTGGTTCTGCTCTTTACCCCAGTTGTCATACATATTTGTAGGAAATATTCGCTTAATCCTATGCCATTTCTTTTAGCGGAGATTTTTGCCTCTAACGCCGGTTCGCTAATGGCTATAACAGGTAACCCACAAAATATGATTATTGGTATAGCATCTAATATTGATTATGCAAAATTTATGCTTTATCTGTTGCCAATAGCAGTGCTGTCTATGATAGTTATAATTTATGTAATCAATCGTACAAATCATGATATATTTAAGACCAAGCAATTAGTCTTTGTCAATGAAGATAATGGCAAAACATATCATTTGAAAAATATGCGAGTGTTGTTAGTTATTTTTTGTTTTGTAATAGTTGGATTTTTTGTAGGCAAACTAATAGGGATCTCCATTCCTATAATTGCACTTGTAGGAGCGGCTTTGACAATTATGTTTTCCAAGCAAAAAAGTGAAGATATATTAAAAGGAGTTGATTTTTCGCTACTACTTTTCTTTACATCGTTGTTTATAATAGTTGCTGCGGTAAAACAAAGTGGGGTGTTGGACATGGTTTTTCAGATAAATTTGCAAGAGAATATGATTTCTATAATCGTAATATTCGCCTTGTCGTTACTGCTTTCCCAAATAGTCTCCAATGTTCCTTATACTATTTTAGTTTTGCCTATATTTACATTGGCAGGTAGCGAAATTCTTTGGCTAACACTTGCCACCTCTTCCACATTAGCAGGTAATCTTACCGTAATAGGAGCAATGGCAAATCTAATTGTAATAGAGCAGGCGGAGAAAGAAGGAGTTATTATAACGCCACGCAAATTTTACAGACCCGCACTCATTATAACATTTCTTACATGCCTTATTGCTATCGGAATATTATATTTGGAACTTTTACTAAGTCGTATATAGACAAAAAATGTAGCATAGAGAAATTGTATATGCTCTATGCTACACGCTACGTACTACATAATTTTAGTAACCAAAGATTTCCTCTAATGAAAGTTTAGTTACTTTTCCGTATTTCTCCAAACCTTTCATATCAACTTCATTTTCGTTGCCCAAAACTACTACGCTACGTTTTTGACCTTTGACATATTTCTTGTTAAACTCAACAACATCATTCAAAGTCATCTTCTTAATTGCATTGTAATTATCTTTAGCAGGAGAAGTCTTCAATCCTAACTCCTCACATGATAAGTAAGAGTTAATAATACTCATCTTACGAGTACGAGATGTACGATAAGAAGCCTCCAATGATTGTTTTGCTATATCAAAGTTTTGCTGAGATACAGGCATTTCGTCCAACAATTCAGTAAATGCTCCTAAGGCATCAATAAGTTTATCATTTTGTGTTCCAATGTGAGTCATATTCAAATTATGTTTGCCTTTCTCTCCTGCAGATTGATAATAAGATGCAGCAGAATAGGCCAATGAGCGTTTTTCTCTTATTTCTTGGAAAACAATAGAATTCATAGAGCCACCAAAGTACTCATTATACATGCTAATTTGAGGCGACATTTTCAAATCAAAAGGCACAGATGTTGTCAATTGGCGACAAAGGGATTGTTTTGCATCGTAGTGTGCAAAATAAACATGATTTTCTTTTGTTGGTTTTCTATCGTAATCTTTTCCTATCTTCAAAGGTTTCTTTGCTTGATGGACGGCATGTTTGTTTTTTATGATGTTTTCAATTTGAGATAAGGTTTTATCACCATAATATAAGATACGTTGAGGTTGAGAAGTCATGGTTTTGATTTGATTTACTATATCTGTGGCAGTAATTTTCTTAATATCATCATTACTTAGCAAATACTTGTGAGCATTTTCTTTTCCATAAGATACATAACTAATCATATTATTGAAAATAGAGTTTTGACGGGATTTATTATCATTACGGTTTTTCAAAATATTGTTAATGGAGTTTTGAACGCTTTGATTAGATAATTTAGGGTTAGCCAAAATATCTTCAACTATTGCAAGGGCTTTTTCCATATTCTCACTCAGTCCGCTGATATTGACAGTAGAATGTTTGTATCCAAAATTGATTGAGTATTGGCAAGCAATATCATACATTTCTCTTTCAATCTGAGCCAGAGTTCTATTTTGACTTTCTAACTGACCTAAGAAAGAATTTACTTGTCCAACATTCTTGTCGTAAAGTATGCCATAATCGTAACGGAATACCAATTGAAAACGTCCATTTTGTTCATTTTTAACATAAAGTACTTCATTGCCATTGGATTTTCCTTTTTGCATATCTTTATTAAAATCAACAAAGACAGGTTCAATCGGATTAACGTTCATATTTTTGATTTCTTTCAAGAAAGTACTTTCTACATCACGATTCATTACAACAGGAGTTATATCAGGTTTATCAACTTTTTGTACATCACGTTTTTCGCCCTGACGTTTATAAACAACAACATAGTTCTTTTCGCCAAAGATACGCTTAGCAAAGTTAATAACCTCTTCTTTTGTAACCTTGCTCATGTTTTCTGTTTCGTTAATTACGTCCTGCCAATTTCTATGTGCCAAATATGCCATAGCCATACTCATAGCACGATTTTCATTACTTTCAAGGGCGGTCATTTCTCGTAGTTTCAAGTTGTTGATAGCAGCAGTTAAGAGTTCTTCGTCCCAATTGCCACTTTTAAGAATTTCAAGTTGTTTAAGCATCAAATCTTTTAATTCTTCAAGAGTTTGTCCTTGCTTTGGCATACCGCGAAGTTGGAAATAAGAATAATCATTCAAATCGCTAACACCAGAAGATACATATTGAGCCAATTGTTTTTGATTAATATTTTCGTCCATTATACCACAAGAGCCATTCATTAAGACAGCATCAACCATTTCAGCCAAAAGGACATCACGACTTCCTGTTCCTGCGTCAATACGAAAGGCAACGCTAACATTTTCTGCCTCTAAACCATTGACTTCTACCACTTTGACCTCTTGGATAGGGGCTTCATGTACAAAAGTAAAGTCTGGGATATAGCGAGGTTGGATTTTACCAAAATATTTGTTAATCAACTTGATTGCTTCCTCTGGGTCAAAATCACCGCTCATGGAGATACAATAGTTATTAGGCACATAATAGTTATAGAAATGTTTGTTAATGTTTGCAAGCGAAGGGTTTTTCAAATGTTCTATTGTTCCAATTGTCGTTTGTGTGCCATAAGGATGATTAGGGAACAAAGCCTCGTTTAGTTTTTCATAAACAGTGCGGGCATCATTAGCCATACCCATATTTTTCTCCTCATAAACTGCCTCTAATTCAGTATGGAACAGACGAAATACAGGGTTGGCAAAGCGTTCTCCTTCTATTTTCAACCACCTTTCCAATTCGTTGGACGGGATATTCTCTTGATAAACAGTCATATCGTTAGAAGTAAAAGCATTTGTGCCACTTGCTCCTATAAGACTCATCATTTTGTCGTATTCATTAGGAATTGCATATTTGCTTGCCTGGTAAGAAACGCTATCTATTTGATGATAAATCTCTTTTCTTTTTTGAGCATCGGTAGTTTTGTTATAAACTTCGTACAATGCTTCAATTTTGTCTAATTGTTCCTTTTCTTTTGCCCAATCCAAGGTTCCAAAATTTGTCGTTCCTTTAAAAAGCAAATGTTCTAAGTAGTGCGACAAACCTGTTGATTCACTTGGGTCGTTTTTGCTACCAACTCTAACGGCAATATAAGTCTGTATTCTTGGCACGTCCTTATTTACCGAAAGAAATACTTGTAAGCCGTTATCCAATGTGTAATGTATTACATTCATTGGGTCGTTCTTGTAAGTTGTTTTTCTAAACGTTTGAGCGAAAGCACCTGATACCATTATCATTAGTGCCAAAAACAACACGCTCTTTAATGCGAATTTTTTCATACTATTATTTATTATTAGATTTTCTTTCAAAAGTTTTTAAATAACAACAGCCGTTCCGCTACAAGCAACCATAAGCATGGAACCTCCTTGTCCTAATGTTTCATAGTCAATATCTATTCCAACTATAGCGTTTGCTCCCAGCATTTTGGCACGTTCTTCCATCTCTTTTAGAGAAGTTTCTTTGGCCTGTTGCAAAACCTTTTCGTATTTATTTACTCTTCCGCCGACAATATCCCTAATGCCAGCAACAAAATCCTTAAAAATGTTAGCACCTATAACACTTTCTCCGGTAACAATACCTTTGTATTCCTTAATAGGAAATCCCTCTATTGTATGGGTTGTACTCAATAACATATTATTATATTTTTTATTATACGTTGCAAAGTTAAGTAAATTGTCATAAGTAACCAAATAAAAAGTTATAAATTTGCTTTTTTTATAATACAAAAACTTTTGAAATAAAAATCAATAGAAATTATGTTTATTATAGAAAATCAATAATTTACGAGAGATAAAAATAAAAAAAACAGATTTTTTTTTAAAATTATTTGGTGGGGAAAAAAAATCATCGTAATTTTGCAAACGCTTTAAAGGGAAAAAGCCTCCTTAGCTCAGTTGGTTAGAGCACATGACTGTTAATCATGGGGTCCTAGGTTCAAGTCCTAGAGGGGGCGCAAGTATAAAAGGAACAGAAATTACGATTTTTGTTCTTTTTTTTTGTTAATTCA
>ONOZ01000003.1 GCA_900319595.1 uncultured Bacteroidales bacterium
AAATAAAATTTTCTGCGTAAAAAATTCAATAATCACGCTGATTATTCCACTTTTTTCTAAATCATTGTTTTTCAGCACGATTTTTCACTTTGCAAAGATATAAAAAATTTTTGAATTAGCAAAAAAATTTAGGAAAAAGATGCTAAAAAATTTATTTTTGCAATAGGTAGTCTATAAGTTTTCTTGTCGCAATGCCACGATGTGAAATCTTATTCTTATCCTCGCCGCTCATTTCTGCAAAACTCTCGCCATAGCCATCAGGAATAAACACAGGGTCGTAGCCAAATCCTTTCTTGCCATAGCGTTCGGTTGTAATAACTCCCTTGCATTCGCCCTCAAAAAACTTTTCCTTGCCGTTCTCTATCAAACATATAACAGTGCGAAAACGTGCTTTGCGATTAGTATTGCCATCTAATTCGTCCAAAAGTTTATCAATATTGTCATCAAACGAACATTTCGCTCCAGCATATCTTGCAGAATAGACTCCGGGACGACCCCCCAAAGCATCAACTTCTAATCCCGTATCATCGGCAAAACAATCCTTGTTATACCTATTATATATGTATTCTGCTTTTTGACGAGCATTTTCTTTCAAAGTATCGCCCGTTTCGGGTATATCTTTTTTCTCCCCAAGTTCAGCAAGTGAAGTGATTTGTATCTTATTGCCTATCACCTGACGAATCTCTTCCACCTTGTGTTTGTTATGCGTAGCAAAAATTATTTCCCTCATAGTTTATTATGCTTTTTTTTAATGATTTGCAAAATTACGATAAAGAATTGATTTTTTATTTGTAACTTTGCAAAAAAATAATTAAAAACATATGGTAGTAAAAATAATCAATAAAAGTACAAATCCACTTCCAAAGTACGAAACATCACTCTCTGCTGGTATGGATTTAAGAGCAAATTTGGAAAAACCTATTGTTTTGCAACCAATGCAAAGAGTTTTGGTACCAACAGGACTATTTATGGAATTAGAACCAGGATTTGAAGCACAGATTCGCCCTCGTAGTGGGTTGGCTTTCAAAAATGGAATCACAGTTTTAAACTCTCCGGGGACAATTGATGCAGATTATCGTGGTGAAGTTAAGATACTTTTAATAAATTTGTCCAACGAAGACTTTACTATCAATAATGGGGAAAGAATAGCACAGATGATAATTGCAAAACACGAAACGGCGGAAATTGTAGAAGTCAAAGAGTTGTCAGATACTCAAAGAGGTGCAGGTGGATTTGGGCATACGGGCGTGTGATTTATGTGATGTGTATTCTTTTGTAAGATATTTTTTGTAATTTTGCATTTATGAATGTAGCAGCATTGGTATCGGGCGGAGTAGATTCCTCAGTTGTGGTCTATAAACTAAAAGAACAGGGCATAACTCCTACGATTTTTTATATAATGATAGGCATGGACGACTCGGAGTGTCCAAAGGAGGAAGATATTGAAATAACTAACTTTGTAGCACGTAAATACGGGTGCAAAATGGAAGTAGTTAATTTGCAAAAAGAATACTTTGACACAGTCGTTAAATATACTATAGATACGGTTCATAAAGGTTTGACTCCCAACCCAGATATTATGTGCAACAAACTAATAAAGTTTGGAGCGTTTAACGATAGATGGGGGAAAGATTTTGATATTATTGCAACCGGACATTATTGTACAACGACAATGGTAGGAGAAAAAAAATTCTTATCAACTGCCAAAGACCCAATTAAAGACCAAACGGACTTTTTAGCACAGATAACTTACGCACAATTGCAAAAAACCATCTTTCCTATAGGAGATATGGAAAAAAACGAGGTTAGACAAATTGCAGAAAGTGAAAAACTCCCATCGGCTAAACGTAAAGATTCGCAAGGTATATGTTTTTTGGGTAAGATTAACTATAACGATTTCATAAGAAGTTATTTAGGAGAAAAAGAAGGTGATATAATAGAGTTGGAAACGGGTAAGAAATTAGGCAAACATAAAGGATTTTGGTTTCATACTATAGGACAAAGAAAGGGATTGGGACTTGGTGGTGGTCCTTGGTTTGTTGTAAAAAAGGATATTCCAAATAATATATTGTATGTTTCGCAAGGATATGACCCAATTACACAATACGGAATGGATATGACACTTGGAAATATGCATTTCATAACAGAAGATGTTTTTGGCGATTTTGAAGGAGAGAAAGAGATACGTTTCAAAATTAGGCATACTCCAGATTTTACAAAGGGGTGGATAAAAAAAGAAAAAGACAAGTATCATGTTCGTTTTGCCGAAAAACTTCAAGGTGTAGCCGAAGGACAATATGGCGTTATATATGATACTGATTGCAAATTGTGTTATGGCAGTGGCGTAATTATGTAGTATTTTGTAAATTATGAAAGAAACAATATATATTAAAGACATTATTTCTTGCTTAGAGGAAGTTGCACCTTTGCATTGGCAAGAAGATTATGATAATGCGGGGTTGATTGTAGGAAATTCTACAAACGAATGCACAGGAGCGTTGATTTGTTTAGACGTTTTTACTTCTACTGTCAAAGAAGCAATAGAAAAAAATTGCAATCTCATAGTTTCTCATCACCCTTTCATCTTTCGTGGTATAAAAAACTTACCTTATGACAGTCAAATTACACAAATTCTTACTCTTGCGATAAAAAACGATATTGCTATCTATTCTGCACATACTAACATAGATTCTTCTATGATGGGAGTCAATGATATTTTGGGTGAAAAGTTAGGTTTAGAAAATATATCACCACTTGAAAATAGCAGATTTGCAAAGGAAAACAATTATTTGGGCAGTGGTGCAATAGGATTTTTAAAAGAAAAAATAGCAGTATATGATTATCTTCTTAATATTAAAAAATCACTTGGCTTGCATACAATAAAATATATTGGAGATTCTAAAAAACAAATACAAAAGGTCGGTTATTGCGGAGGTGCAGGTAGTTTTTTGATTGAAAAAGCAATTGAAGAAAATTGCGATGTATTTATGAGCGGAGATTTGAAATATCACGATTTTCTTTCTTACGAGGGACAAGTTATTTTGGTAGATATAGGACATTTTGAGAGCGAAAATTTCATAAAACAAAGATTTTTTGACATTATTTCAAAAAAAATACGTAATTTTGCAAATCTTTATATTTCAGAACAGACAAACAGAGTAAAATTCTTATAAAATATGGCAAAGAAGACAAAAAAAGAAGAGCCTAAAGTTATTTTTCATGCATTGGATGCAGACAAAGGTGTTGAAAATCTATTGATATCCTTATATAGATTACAAAAGATAGAATCCGAAATAGACAAAATCCGTAAAGTTAGAGGAGAGTTGCCTGAACAAGTACAACTTTTAGAAGATACTATTGAAGGGTTGAACACCAGAATAGCAAAACAAAAAGAGAATCAACAAGAAAGCAAAGACAGAATAGCTGAATACACTTTGGCAATAGAGAATCACAAAAATGCGATAGCGAAGTTTGAAGCACAGTTGGACAAAATAAAAAATATTCGCGAACATGATTCCATTGCGAAAGAAAT
>ONOZ01000009.1 GCA_900319595.1 uncultured Bacteroidales bacterium
ACATAACTACTATATATTAGATTACTTCTATCAAAAAAGTTTTTGTTATCAATGATATTTCAAAAATTTTCTTTACCTTTGCACTAACAAAATAAATAGCATTTTATGGTTAAACGTTTTTTCTTTTTCATTGGTACTTGTCTTGTGGGCTTAATAGGTCTTAATGCACAAGAGATTACGGAGAGTTTAGAGATTATTGAGTCTTCCGTTAAGGATAATGTTTATTATAATTTCACAATATCAGGAGATGGATATTTGTCTTATAATTGGGGCGATAATGATGATAATAACACCGTCATAACAATAGATCTGGCAAATGTAACTATATCAAAAGATTTCTCCATATCACAACCAAAATTGTGGATCAACTGTATTGACGGTAATTCATGCATAAACGAAACAGGAAGAATAGGTTCTAAAGACGGTATGTACTTCAACTATTCACGAACATACATTCCTGCAAATAGCGAGAGCGATTTAAATGCGATGTTTAGACATCTTTCCTACCTAATGCGTTACTCCACCGGACAATAATGTGAGATTACGGAAATAATCACCGAGATAAAAAAAATTATTATTGTGATAAAAAAAATAATCACTGTGATTATTCCACATACAATAGAAAGCCTTTTAAATACTCGCCTTCCGGGTGAAATATACTTTGAGGATGGTCAAAATTATGTGGCAATCTTCTAACTATTCTTACTTTTTTATTTGCCAACGTTGCACAAGAAAATAACATTGTTAGAAAATCCTCTTTGGATACCGCTTGTGAGCAAGAAAAAGTGAATAAAAGACCTCCGCTTTTAATCTTTTCCATCGCTTTTTGATTGATTGTGCGATAACCTTTCAAGGCTTGTCTAATGTCTTTTTGATGTTTTGCAAAAGCAGGTGGGTCAAGTATTATCATATCATAAGTATTAGCAGGAACATTTTCAATATAGGTTACCACATCTTCACACTTTGACTCATGATTTTGTAAAAAGCCATTCATATCTACATTAGCATTACAAATATTCAATGCTTTTTTTGAAATGTCTATTGAATCCACTTTCTTTGCTCCACCTTTCAAGGCAGCAATACTAAATCCTCCCGTATAGCAAAAGCAATTTAGTACATTTTTGCCTTTACTCAATCCACTAACAAGCTTTCTATTTGCCTGTTGATCAATAAAAAAACCAGTCTTTTGTCCCTCTTTGAAATCAATAATAAATGAACATCCATTTTCTTTTGCAACAAAATTCTCAATATTATTTAGTAACCTATTATCTTCTGCTTTTACCCAAAGAAATTCATCTTTTGGAACTATATTTGTAGATTTGGGCATAGTAGAAGAAGATTTGGAGAAAATGAATTTCGTATCAGGCAATAGTTTTACTAATGCTTTAACTATCATATCTCGCATCAAATACATACCAATGCTATGAAATTGAATTATAAGATGTGAGTCGTAAAAATCTACTATCAAACCTGGAAGAAAATCCCCTTCTGCATTCACAATACGAAAAATTGTATTATGTTCATCTCCAAACAGCCCCATAGTTTTACGATATATTATTGCAGATTCTATCCTTTTATAAAAAAAACTTTGATTTATTTCCTCTTTATCAAATGTAAGAATTTTAACTGCAATACTTTCGTTTTGAAAATAACCTGTTGCCAAATATTCATTTGAATATGAGAATATTTCTACTATATCGCCATCTTTAATATCTTTATCTTTCTTTGCAACTGCACCAGAAAACAACCAAGGATGACGTCTTTGAAGGGATTTTTCTTTATTTTGCAAAAGTATTATTGACTTCATTTTATATAGTATTACAAACAAAACATGTAGTATATAACATAAATTAAATTCAACAACATGCTATATACTACATGCTACATTATACATAAATTTTATTTCTTATGGTCTTCGTTAAATTGCTTAACACGCTCTGCAAATGCAGGTAGCATATCGTGAGGTACCAAAGAAACGCACGCTCTTAAACCTTGCTGGTCAGAACCTGTGATATCCAAACAAATTGCAGATATTCCATAATAAACAAGTTCATTAAGAGTTTGTTCTCCTGTCATTCCTGGATAGTTAAACGTAAAATAAAAGCCATCTGCAATAGGAACGTCTTGGTCTTTGTCATAAACAATTTCGAACCCATTACCTACCAAAGCGTCTTTCATAAATTTGGCTTTCTTTTCATAGTCTTTCAATGCCTCAACCAAGTTATATGTGCCATCGTTGCACGCTTTCATAATTGCAGTTAAGCCATATTGAACGCTATGTGAAGTTCCAGATGAAAGAGCATAGATACTGCCAAAAACTATTGCACGTCCAAAAGTATCTTGTGCAAAATAAGTCTTCATATAGTCTGTATGCCAAGCATAAAGTTCAGGAGAAATTACAATAACTGCTATTCTCTCGCCAGCGTAAGAGAACGCCTTCGAGCCGCTTATCATCAATATGTATTTCTTTGCCCATTTAGCAACTGTAGGTTGAAATGGTGCAATACCAGGATTAGATATATCTTTTCTAAAATCCATTCCAAAGTAAGCCAAATCTTCCATTACGACAACATCATATTGATTTGCAAGGTCTGCAATAGTCCTCAATTCCTCTTCATTGAAACAAAACCAAGCAGGATTATTAGGTGATGAATAAACTATACCTGCTATTTCGCCAGTTTTTAAATACGATTCAACTTTTGCTCGTAATTTCTCGCCACGATATTGATACACATCAAAAGTTTCAATACCTATACCCATAATCCTACATTGCTGCTTTTGAACAGGAAATCCTGGGTCAATGAAAAGTAATTTATTTTTCTTAGCATCCATCTTTGTAACGGTCATAAACGATGCAAAACTCCCCTGCATTGAACCTGTTACTGGAACACACGAATCCTCTGGTACTTCTACATCTAAGAAATTCTTTACAAACCGTTTGGTCTCATACTTCAATTCTGTCGTGCCATAAATATCAGGGTATATCGCACTAACACCGTCTTTCAACGCCTGAATTTGAGCATCTACTCCCACTTTTACTGTTGGTAAGCCCGGAATACCCATTTCCATACGGACAAATTTAAAGTTAAACTCTTTTTCTACATCATCTATAATCTTTTTTACTTCTCTTATAGACGCTTTCCCAACGCTTTTTATGTTGTTATTGGCAATTATCTTATCAACTACCGCTCGGTTTAATGGTACTGTACTCATGTTGTTTTATATTTTTATGTTAATTATCTTTTTTATTTTATTATGACTAATTTATCTAATTTTATAGTTTCTTCTCCATTTATCACTTTGTAATAATAAGTACCTAACGATAATTTACTTAAATTTATTGTTTGCTCGCCTTGATTATTTTGCAAATATTGCTTGATAACCTCTTTGCCTTGCATATCACAAATAATAAATACTCCGTTTGCATTCTCGTCTAAGTTATATGTAACCACAATATTATCATTCGCTGGATTTGGCGAAACAGTTACCACCTCTTCTTCTAAAATAGAGTTTGCAACTTTCTTGCTCTTTGTGTTCGGACTTGTTTTCTGCTCATCAACAACAACGCTCGGATGATAGTCTGTCTTTATACCTCTAAAATAAAGTATGCCTCTAACCTTCGCTCCCGCTATTGTCTGATGGTCTTCCAACTCCATTAAACTGTATTCTGGTATCTTTAATGCATTACCAAACTCTATTAAATAACCTACATACATCTTATAATCCTCAATCTCTTGCACATTCTCCTCCGTTATAGCAATAGAATTCAATACTCGCATAGCAGCCTTATAATCCTGACAAGATAAATACTCTTCCACTAACCCAAGTTGTGTCTCTCCTGTACTATTACGTGGCTGTGTAGAACTTTGAGTAATAACTGTTGGAGGAAGTATTGGTGTTATATTCGAATCCATAGCAATAGGCACAATATCACTAAAACGTCCTATCTCTCCACAATCTGCTCCAGAATTCTTAGCCCTATACTTATTTACATTGTATGTCTTAATGCTATTCAATACTGTCCTCGCTGGTGCATAGTAACTAATAGGTGTAGGGCAATGATTATATATATCATATGTCCTTGTTCCTATAAATTCATTTTTTACAGGCATAGACAAAGAACCTTGATTAAGGTTTATTCCCGTATAATTACAATTAGAACATTGTTGTTCCGTAGAGTATATTCCAAATGTACAGTCCTCAAACTTATTACACTTATACGTCAATCCTACATGATTAGTAACCTGTCCCCCCAATGTCCAAGGCTGAAATGCTCCTCTATTAGTACCCAATGCTTGAGAGCCTATAAACAACCTTTTGAAATAATTGTTTTCCACCGAAAGCTCCTTAAAGGCTAAACAAACGGAATTTTTAATCTGAATGCCACAAGTACTTTTCATTGCATCTATTCCAATAAAGTCATTGTTAGTAATCGTATAATCGTTTGAAGACTCCACAAACAATCCCAATGCCTGTGCATCTAAATAACCATTACCAACATTACCATTTTGATTATTGTTCGGAACAATATTAAATGTGTTATCTATTATATTCAAATTATTGCTTGCCGATGCATAAACACCACAAAAGTTATCATTAAAAATTGTCTTACTAATATTACATTCCTTTGTACCTGCATTCTCTACTCTTATTCCATAAGTAAAATTATCAAACTTTGTAGGAGTATATTCGTGTCCAGTACCTATCATTGGTAATGTTGTGTTAGATGCAATACTCTCCTTTACAATATAGCCCGATTCATTTGCTATAATACCATGTGTTTGGTCTGGCTTATTATAATCACTTCTTTCATCTCTAAACTGACAACCATTGATACGTATTCCTCGCACCTGCCACATAGTCATATGTGCTACGCCATTATTAGTCGCATCTATCATAGAGTCTGTCCAAGTAAATATACAATTAGTAAAATAACTCTTATTGTCTAATGTAGTACTATTTGCAAATGACAAAAACTCAACACTC
>ONOZ01000035.1 GCA_900319595.1 uncultured Bacteroidales bacterium
AAGAATTTTGCAACTTTTCTAATATGGCAATTATGTAATAATTAAAAATGGCAGAAAATAAAAATAATAAAATAAAAGAAGTTTGTGCTTTTTGTGGACGAGATATTAGTCAGGTAAAGACTTTTGTGCCAGCAATGTTTCAAGGTGTTGGTGTTTGCGATGAATGTCTTAGGGAGATAAATAAAGTAATGGCAGAAGAGCATCGCCATAATCATCATTCAAAGACGGAAAACCTTGATTTGAAGACTCCAAAGGAAATATTTGAGTTTCTTAATCAATACGTTATTGGACAAGAGAGAGCAAAAAAAATACTATCTGTAGCCGTATATAATCATTATAAAAGACTAAATTATTTGAATAGTGGCAAGAATACTGATGATGTGGAGTTGGATAAGTCAAACATTATAATGATTGGAGAAACCGGTACAGGCAAAACTTTACTTGCTCGCACCATTGCTAATCTTTTGAATGTTCCTTTCTGTATTGCTGACGCTACAACATTGACCCAAGCGGGTTATGTGGGCGAAGATGTAGAAAATATCTTAACTCGTCTGTTACAAAATGCTAATTATGATGTAGAGAAGGCACAAAAAGGTATTGTTTTTATAGATGAAATAGATAAGATTGCGAAAAAAGGCGATAATCCTTCAATAACAAGAGATGTTTCGGGAGAAGGCGTTCAGCAATCGTTACTTAAAATACTTGAAGGCACTCTTGTCAATGTTCCACCCGAGGGAGGCAGAAAACACCCCGAACAAAAATTTATTCAATTAGATACTCGTAATATACTTTTCATTGCAGCCGGTGCGTTTGATGGTATTGAAAGAAATATTGCATCACGCATGAATTCTTATACCATTGGCTTTTCTCAAAGTTTGCAGAGAGAAAATATTGACACCGAAGAATTTCTGAAATATGCTCAACCGCAAGACCTTAAAAAATTTGGTTTGATCCCAGAATTGATAGGACGTTTTCCTGTTTTGACATCTTTGGATAAGTTGGACGCAAAAGCATTGAAACGTATTTTAGTTGAGCCGAAGAATGCCATAACAAAACAATATCAAAAGTTGTTTGAAATGGACGGTAAGACATTGCGATTTGAGGAAGATGCACTGGATTATTTTGTTCAGACTGCATTGGATTATTCTTTGGGAGCAAGAGGACTTAGGGGTATTATGGAAAATGTTATGAATGATTTAATGTTTTCCATTCCTGATGAAAAATCTCAGCAAGAAGTAGTGATAACCAAGCAGTATGCTGAAAAGATTTTGGTAAAAGAAGTATTAGGTTTGGTAAAATAGAAATAAATAAAAAACAATATAGAAAAATGAAACGGATTCTTATTTTTATAATATTACTTTGTCCATTTTTTGTGGTCAAATCACAAAACGGTGGAGGCATAACAGTTTTTGGTACAATATATCAAGGAGATACTATTCCAATGTCATATTTAGAACCCGTTATTGTGAAAGGTTATATTTCTCCATTGACTCTTGACGAACAGAAAAAGTATTCTAAATTGATTCGTAACGTAAAAAAAACTTATCCCATTGCAAAACAAGCTAATGGATTGTTTAATGCTTATGTTTCTATGATAGATAAAGCCCAAAACGATGCCCAAAGTGAGAAAATCCGCAAACAAGCATTCAGTGATGTTAAGAACAAATTTGAATATGATTGTAAAAAACTTACCAAAACACAAGGCAAACTTCTTTCAAAACTTGTATATCGTCAAACAGGTTACTCTTCATATAGTTTAATTAAAACTTTTGGTGGTGGATTACGTGCAACGTTTGCCTCAGCAACTTCAAAGGCTATGGGAATTGACCTAAAGGGAACTTATGACCCTCAAAGCAATGAAGAAGATAGAATGATAGAACGAATAATATACTGCATTGAAACGGGAAAACTATGATTATTTTCCTAATCTTTTACAAACAATAACCAATTAGTTTGATGGCGAGTGTTATGTTTTAGTTGTCCAATAGAGGTTTTTTCGTTGCTTCTAGAAATAAAATATCCCTCACTCCACGTCCCCATATCCAAATATATTGCGTCTTTATAACCTTGTGAAATCAAAACATTAGTAAAATCCTCAATATTCATACGATATAGCGATTCTACTACAGATACTTGACTATTTTTGATTGCCAATGCTCTACGAAAAGTCGGTTTTTGCTTGCCAAATATTGTACATTCTACCTTTTTATGGTTTTGTACTAATAGCATTTGCTGAAAATAATAGGAATTTTCATTTTGTATGCTGTTATAGTAATATACAGACGAATCTTTTATTTCTCCAATATAAACATTTTTATCATTTATAGCACAAATACCTGTTTCGTTTTCTGTAGGATTTGTTACAATTGTGTCTTTTCCTACAAACTTTCCTACAATTTCTTTATAATTTTTTGCGGTAAATGCAGCAGGTACAACAAAAACAATATTTGTATTACTAGTATCAGGACGTTTTGCCACAAGTTGAAGGCTACAATTTATAGGAGTATAAATAATCAGAGAGTTTGCACCCAATAGACTATCTCTTTCGATTGTGTCGGCAAGAATATTGATTGTGTCGCATTTACAATAAGAAGCTTTCCAAACACTTTGAGCGGGAAGGAAATTAGCAATGGATACAACCACTAAAGCTACTATGATCTTATACGTCTGTTGCTTTTTCTTTTTCATAATTACAGATTGTCATACATGCTTTGCTCAGTTAAAGAAAATAAAAAGTGAGAAGTAAATTTAATTTATTAAGACTTCTCACTACAATGATTATTTATAATGTTTTAATAAACTCTCTGCCGTATTCGGTACATTCTTCTAACATTTTTGTGTCAGGCACCCATAATTGACGAATACCATCATTGACAATACCAATGCCCGCTTCTTGCAATTTTTCCGTCATTTGCTTTACTGCATCACCACTCCAGCCGTAAGAACCAAATGCAGAGGCTTTTTTATTTTTGAATTTCAAGCCCTTAATCATCTCCAATAAACCTCCAATTGCAAAAGAATAACCGTTGTTTATGGTCGGTGAGCCTATCAAAAACGCCTTGCTTTTAAATATCTCAGTCAGAACATCATTCTTATCATCTTTTACAATGCTCATTATTTTAACCGTAACTGTATTATCTACCTCTTGTATGCCTTTTGCTATTGCCTGTGCCATTAAACGTGTGGATTGCCACATTGTATCATAAACCAAAGTGATTTGATTTTCACTATAAGCGTTTGCCCATTGCAAATATTTTTCTACTATCTGAGTAGGATTATCTTTCCATATGATTCCGTGTGAAGGACATATCATAGCAAGAGGCAAATTCATAGCAAGAATTTCGTTAATCTTCTTAGTTACCAAATTGGAAAAAGGATTTAAGATATTGCAATAGTATTTCATTGCCTCAGTATAGACTTCTGATAAGTCCACTTCAGTATTAAACAAACTCTCACTTGCATAATGTTGTCCGAAACCGTCATTTGAAAACAAGATATTCTCGCCTGACATGTACGTAAACATCGTATCTGGCCAGTGTAACATTGTTGCTTCTACAAAAGTCAATGTTGTTTCACCCAAATTCAAGGTATCGCCCGTCTTCACATTAACAAAATTCCAATCCTTGTGATAATGTCCACGTATAATGGTTTCTCCTTTTTTTGTACAGTAAATTGGTACATTTGGTATCTCTCGCATCAACTCCACTAACGCTCCCGAGTGGTCGCATTCGTTGTGTTGCATTATTACATAGTCAATTTGACTAAGGTCAATCTCTTGTTTCAAATGTTGAACAAACTCCTTATCGTAAGGAATCCAAGACGTGTCTATCAAAGCATTCTTTTTGTCTCTTATTAGATATGAATTATAAGAAGACCCTTTATGAGTAGAAAGTTCGTCTCCATGAAAGGTTTTCAATTCCCAATCAATCTTTCCTACCCATGTAACTTTATTGCTAATTTTCTTTCCCATATTTTTACGATTTTTATTATTAGTAGTGCAAAGGTACGAAAAAATTTTTAAATAGCAATAAAACTATATTTGAATAAAGATTGCAAAAAAAATTTTTTGTAACTTTGCACCATAAAACATTGATAATACACAATTAAATATATGAAAACTTCTAACGAAATAAGACAAGCATTTATAGATTTCTTTAAAAGCAAAGGACATACTATCGTTCCTTCTGCTTCTATGGTAATAAAGAATGACCCGACTTTACTTTTTACTAACGCGGGCATGAATCAATTCAAAGATATTTTTCTTGGCAATGTTGAAAAACCATATCATCGTGCTGCTGACTCTCAGAAATGTCTGCGTGTTAGTGGCAAGCACAATGATTTGGAAGAAGTCGGCCATGATACCTATCATCATACTATGTTTGAGATGCTTGGCAACTGGTCTTTCGGCGATTATTTCAAAAAAGAAGCTATTACGTTTGCTTGGGAGTTACTTACCGAAGTTTATAAAATAGATAAGAAAAATCTTTACGTAACTTACTTTGGTGGAGATGAGAAAGATGGTTTGAAAGCGGACGAAGAGGCTCGTATTTATTGGAAACAGTATTGTGAAGACTCTCATATACTTCCAGGAAGTAAGCATGACAATTTCTGGGAGATGGGTGAAACAGGTCCTTGTGGTGCTTGTTCTGAGATTCATATTGATTTGAGAAGTGAAGAGGAAAAACAAAAAATCAATGGTGCTGAATTGGTCAATAAAGACAATCCTTTAGTTATTGAAATTTGGAATCTTGTGTTTATGGAGTTTAATCGCAAAGCCGATAAGAGTCTTGAACCATTGAAAGAGAAGAATATAGATACGGGTATGGGATTTGAGCGTTTGTGTATGGTGCTTCAAGGCAAACAATCCAATTATGATACTGACGTTTTCCAACCTTTGATTCAGAAAATTGCAACACTTTCCAATAATACTTATGGTAATGACGAAAAAAAGGATATAGCAATGCGTGTTGTAGCAGATCATTTACGTGCGGTTACATTTGCTATTGCCGATGGGTTGATGCCGTCTAACAACAAAGCTGGTTATGTGATTCGTAGAATACTTCGCCGTGCTGTTCGTTATGGTTATACATTCCTTTCATTCAAAGAATCATTTATATATTTGCTTGTAGATACTCTTGTTGAGCAAATGGGACATCAATTCCCAGAATTAGAGAAAAACCACTCACTTATCTGCAAGGTTATCAAAGAGGAAGAGAACGCTTTCTTGAAAACATTGAGTGGTGGTATAGTTAAATTTGATAAATATATAAAAGATAATCCTCAAACTAGAATTGATGGAGGTTTCGCTTTTGAATTATTTGACACTTATGGATTTCCTATTGACTTAACCGAACTCATGGCTAAAGAACAAGGTAGAGAAGTTGACATGAAGGCATTTGAGGGAAATTTAGAGGAACAAAAAGCACGTAGTAAGAATGCTTCAAGTGTCAGAGCTGGCGATTGGGTAGAAATTATATCAGATTTCAAAGACGAAAACTTTGTTGGTTACGATGAATTGGAATGCGAGTGTCATATTGTACGTTATCGTCAAGTTGAAACTAAAGGAAAGACCCTTTATCAAGTCGTTTTAGATCGTACTCCTCTGTATGCAGAAATGGGAGGTCAGGTTGGAGATAGTGGAGTTTTGATTTTTGGTGAAGAAAGAATAGAAATATTTGATACAAAGAAAGAAAACAATCTGCCAATACATCTAATGACCAAACTGCCGAGCGATATTACTGCCACTTTTACTGCCAAAGTCAATGCGAATAGAAGGCACAATATAGAAAGAAACCACACTGCTACACACTTATTACATTTAGCATTACGTAAAGTTTTAGGAAATCATGTTGAACAGAAAGGTTCTTATGTTGATAACAAGCGTTTGCGTTTTGACTTTTCTCATCATTCCAGACTTACTAATGAAGAAATACGCCAAGCGGAGCAATCTGTTAATAAAATGATAAGAGCAAATTTCCTTGCAGATGATCATCGCTATGTTCCTATTGAAGAAGCAAGAAATATGGGTGCTATGGCTTTGTTTGGCGAAAAATATGGCGACCAAGTGCGTGTTATTCGTTTTGGAGAAAGTGTAGAGCTTTGTGGTGGCACACACGTAAAGAGTACTGGCACAATAGGTATGTTCAAGATTATAAATGAAGGTGCTGTTGCTGCAGGAATAAGGCGTATTGAGGCTGTTACGGGAGAAGAATCTGAGAATTATATGTATAAATTGCAGGATACATTTGCTCAAATTCACTCATTCTTTGAGGCAAGTCCTGATTTGCTAAAGTCTATTCAGAAAACAATTGAAGAAAACAATAATTTGAAAAAACAAGTTGATGTTTTCAAACAACAAACCGCCACAAATCTTTATAATGAATTAAAACAAAAAGGCGAATGTTTTGGAAATATGACTTATTTTGAGACAGTACTGCCTATAGATGCCGATGCGATGAAAGATATTGCGTACAGATTCCGTGGAGAATTTAAGGACTTCTGCTTTGTTGGTGCAAACGAGCAGGCAGATAAGATGATGCTGACAATAATGTTAAGTGATAGTTTAGTAGAAAAGGGAATGGATGCTGGCAAGATAGTCCGTGAGGCAGCGAAGTTTATCAAAGGTGGCGGGGGTGGTCAGAAATTTTACGCAACTGCTGGTGGTAAAGATAAAGACGGCGTAAAACAAGCTTTAAAATACGTAAAACAACAGATTACAACTGTGTAATAATTATTATTTGGTTGATGACGTAAAAAATTTAGGACAAACGTCTATTATTCTGAATTTTATTCATATAAAATAGATATAGAAAATAGAGCAAGGGCTTCTAATAAAATTAAAAACTTAAATATAAAAGAGGAACTGGCATTAGATAATTTGGACAGGTGGCAATAGGCAGATACAATAGAAGAAATAAAACATGATAGAGATAGAAAATAAATTTTTAACTAATTATACCTTTATAGATTTATTCGCTGGAATAGGAGGTTTTCACTATGCCTTATCTTCTTGTGGAGCGAAATGTGTATTTGCTTGTGAGTGGAATTCGTTTGCACAAAAGACTTATATAGATAACTTTGGCGTTATACCACAAGGAGATATTACCAAAATAGAGGCAAAAGATATTCCAACACATGATATTCTTTGTGCAGGCTTTCCTTGTCAGGCTTTTTCAATAGCTGGTAAGCAAAAAGGCTTTGAAGATGTCAGAGGAACTTTGTTCTTCGATATTGTAAGAATTGCCGAATACCATAAACCGAAAATACTATTCTTGGAGAATGTAAAGAACTTGATTTCGCACGATACAGGGAATACTTTTTCAACTATTAAAAACTACTTATCAAATTTAGGTTATAATGTATTTTATCAAATTTTGGATACAAGTAATTTCGGGTTGCCTCAGCACAGAGAACGCATATATATTGTAGCATTTAGAAAAGATATATTGCATAACGATAATTTTAAATTTCCCACACTTAAAATGGATTCTTGTTTAAATGATATTCTAGAAAAGAATAATAACGATATAAAGTTTATAGAACGTAGCGACATGCAAATATATAAAGACTTTTCTTGTTATGACACTCTTTTGGGAAGTATTCGTTTGCCAAACCGTCCTATTCAGATAGGAATAATAAATAAAGGAGGACAAGGAGAAAGAATATATCACACGTTAGGACATGCTGTAAC
>ONOZ01000158.1 GCA_900319595.1 uncultured Bacteroidales bacterium
CAAAAAATGAGCAATTAAATCATTCTATGCTGAAACGTATGCTGTTAATAACTTTGATATCCTCTTCTATACCATTTTTAATAATTTTGCTTTTTTCTCCTATTATCGTATCCCTATATGGTCATACTTTCGTTGGTCTGCAACTTGTTTTGATAATACTTGTATTCTCTGCCGTTCCACATTGCCTAATAACTGTTATGACAAATAACTTCCTTGCAAATGGACGAAATTGGTTATCTAGTACAATACGAATATCAGTATCATTTATACTCATTATTGCCTCATATATTCTAATTCGTTACTACGCAGGAGAACAACCAGTATTGCTCTTGTCCATATTACACACAACAGTTGCAATACTGATTTTGTTTGTCGTATTAGGAATACATCGCTGGATTTGTAGAACAAGGGGGGGAGAGGGAGATGCATCATGATGTATCAATATCGCACCATATGAGTTCGAAACATCCATGTATAGAAAATAATTAACTAAGAAATGAAACATAACTTATATAGAATATTTATCCCATAATATAATTATCTATCAATGTATTATATCTTTCTAATCATAATCCTACTCTTTGCTATCTACGAAGTTGTAACCAACAAAAGAAATAAATTAATATTTGATGTATTATTTGTTGGACTTACCATAATGTTGTGCTTACGTTATGGTCAAGGACAGGACTATTTCTCATACATGTACATTTATTACAACGAGCCTTTCTATAATTACAAAGAAGTGCTATCCACAAATGATATCGGTTTTTATTCATTATCTTTTTTGTGTGGTACTATATTGTCGCTCGACTTTGAATGGTTTGTTGCTATCATAGGAATTATCTCAATGTCTTTGTTTTACAGATTTTTTACAAGAGAGTGTGAATATTCTATTCTTTCTTTATTCGGGCTTTATTGTACTGCATTTATTGTATATATGACATCTGCAATGAGACAAGGATTGGCAATGAGCATTTATGTAGCTTTTGCTTTACCTTATCTATATGAAAAAAAATGGACTAGATATATCCTTATAGTATTGCTATGTGCATCTTTTCATGCATCCGCTTTAATACTATTAATTGCTCCATTATTCTATAGCATGGATTCTCGTTTGCTTAAGATTACAATAATTATTACATCCCTAGTTCTTATGTTTCTAGGTGCTACATTCTTTGATTCTTCAACAGTCAATGCCTTTTTGGCAGATGCTGATCATGATAAAATAGAAGAAAATACGCAATGGGTATCAAAAATTATGCGAACGATTTATATGCTACCTATATTGTTCATCGTTTATAACGTTAAAAACGAACAACTACAACGGCAAATCAATCTTTTCATCTGCATATTGGTTATTTATGCTGTATTTTCCTTTATGAATGATATAGCGACAAGACTTTGGGGGTATGCTTTACCTTTCTTTTGGATTATACTCTCTCTATTAAAACAAGACAAATTGTCATTTAGAAAAAATGTTTGCCATACATGGTATATAGTATTAGTCATCATGCTATTCTTTAATACGCTTTACAACGATGCAAATTCTTACAAGCATGTAGTTACAATGTGGACTTTTCCTTACTTTTCTGTCTTTGAGAAGCAAGAAGTGCATCAACACATGCAATACTACAACTATTTAGGTTACTAATTTTTCATTACTAACCCTATAAGAAATCAAAATATGCCCTCTATCAATCAAATAAAAGCAGGAGTCGTCCTTAACTATACAATCATATTTGTGAATGCTATAATTAAGAATGTCTATTGGTTTATAAGACAATGTGTATCTGCGTAATAGTTGCTATTGTTGTCCTGCAAAAAGTGGCAAATCTCATAGTGATATAACCCTTGCAGACTTTTTGGGAATACAAAGTGTTTTTCCTCATATAGACGATAATAATGGAGTTTCTGCTGTTATGATAAATACAACAAAAGGAGAAGAGATATTTAATTCTTTGAGCGTTGAAAAATATGAAACAACATATGATAAGGCAAGACAAATTCCAATGGAACAAAGCGTAAAAGAACCTAAACAACGAAAAAAGTTTTGGAGTCACTATGAGTCGGAAGGAATTTCTTGTATGGACACTATCTGCAACAAAATACAGCCAAGTATTATCAAACAAGGAATAAGAAAAACTAAAAGAATTATACAAAATATATTATATTGGATAGATAATTAGCGGTAAAAGATATGCAAGTCAAAGTAAGTATAATAGTCCCAGTATATAATGCAGAGAAATATCTTGTGCAATGTATTGACAGTATTTTGA
>ONOZ01000042.1 GCA_900319595.1 uncultured Bacteroidales bacterium
TCCTTGTGATGCCGTATAAGCACCACTCCAGCAGGCTTGCAAATTATAACCTCCTGTTATGCCGTCAATGTTTAAGATTTCACCAGCCAGATATATCTTTTCATTGCTTTTTAGTTGCAAAGTGTTATGGTTAATTTCGTCTAAATCAATGCCGCCACAAGTAACAAACTCATCTTTATTCGTTGCCCGACCTTGAGTTTGATATTCGTCATTGCAAAGTATGTTGATAATACGATTTATTTCCTTTTTAGTCAAGTCTTTATATCTAATGTCTAATCTATTTGGAATAACCTTTTGTAGCAAATACTCCCAAAACCTTTGTGATAGTGAAAATGGATTTGTATTTACTATAATTTTTTGACTTTCTGTTTGAATTGTTGTTTCTAATCTTTTTCTAATTTCTTCGTCTGTAAGACTTACCCAATTGACGACTAATATTGTTTTGTAATTTTCGCAATGCAGATACTCAGCAGCAATAGATGATAATTTCAACACACAAGGACCGCTAATACCTCTATGAGTTATAAGAATAGAGTCTGAAGTTTTGAATTTTGTTTGTTTTATTGTGAGTGTTACATTGTTAATAGTTGTTCCCTTAAGAGATTGCAAATTATTATCTTTAATATAAAAGCCAAATAAAGATGGTTTGGGAGTAATTATTTTTGTATTACTTGTTTGCAAATCGAAATTATGATTATTATGTAGCATTCCTCCGGTTGTAATACATACAAAGTCAAAACTCTCTACTTGTTTTAAGTTAGTTATAGCAGTGTTGTAACGAATTGTTATATTATATTTGTTTGCATAATCCAAAAACATATCAATTATTGTACGAGAATTATTAGTTATAGGAAACATTCTACCATCTTGTTCTGCTTTTAATTTTATACCATGAGTTGAAAACCAATTTATAGTATCTTCTACAGAGAAATTTCTTAATAATTTTTTCATCAAATGATGTCCGCGAGGATAGATTTGCTTTAAATCCAAATTGTTATCGAGTAATTTATCGGTTAAAAGTCTATTATTTGTGCAGTTGCAACGACCTCCGCCAGAAACTAAAACTTTTGATAGAATTTTATCAGTTTTTTCAAAAATGACGATATCTATAAATTTTGCCTTGTTATTCGTTATCCTATTGCTATCAAGTTTTTTAGCCATAAGTTCATATAAATTTATAGCCAAAAACATACCTGCTGCACCACCCCCTATAATTGCAACTTTCATAGCCTTGATTCTTAAATGCGACTGCAAAGGTAATGAATTTTTAGTAAAAAACATTTTGAAAATAATTTATATATTTAAAAATTTGTGTAACTTTGTATTCTTATAAACAAAACATAAAAGATTTTGACAATAGGAGTAAATACACGATTGTTGCTTGGAGGCAGGTTGGAGGGTATAGGTTACTTTACCCAGCAGTTACTTATGCGTATGTGTGCCAATCACCCCGAAGACAAGTTTGTTTTATTTTTTGATAGGAAATACGACGCTCAATTTATTTTTGCTGACAATATTATTCCCGTAGTTATTCCCTGTCCGACAAGACATCCCTTGCTTTGGAAGATATATTTTGATTATCTTTTACCTTTTTATTGCAAAAAATACAAAATAGACGTGTTCTTTTCTCCCGAAAACTATATTCCTAAACTAAAAAATATTCCTATTATTTGTACTGTACATGATTTAAACTTTTTTCATTCAGACAAATACATCGGCAATTCTACTCACCAAAGGTATTTTATGCGTTATTTCCCTTTGAATGCTCGTAAATCCACAAAGGTGATAACTGTGAGTGAGTTTAGTAAAAATGATATTGTAGAAAATTTTTGTATTCCTGCCGATAAAATTGAGGTTGTATATAATGCAGCCAACAATGTTTATAAACCTCAGAGTAAGGAGATAAATTTGCTAACCAAAACTAAATATACTTTAGGAAAGGATTATTTTTATTTTGTTGGAGCGATACATAAACGCAAAAATTTGACAAATATTTTTCTGGCTTTTGATGAATTTAAACGTCAAAGTGCAAGTGATATAAAATTTGTTGTAATTGGTGCAAAAAAATGGTGGAAAGGAGAGATAGAGGACACATATAACAACATGCAATTCAAAGAAGATGTTATTTTTACAAATAGATTAGAAGCAAAAGATGTGGCATTGATTTCTTCGGCTGCGTTAGCGTTAGTATTCCCTTCGTTGTTTGAGGGATTTGGAATACCAGTAGTGGAGGCTTTTGCAGCTAATACTCCTGTGATTACTTCAAATACAACAGCGTTGCCAGAAGTTGTTGCAGATGCTGCTATTTTAGTTAATCCTTATTCAATAGATGAGATTGCTAAGGCGATGAAAGATATTTATGAAAACACAGAATTACGCTCCTCTTTGATAGAAAAAGGTTTGGAAAGAAACAAATTATTTTCGTGGGATAAATCTTCAGAAAAATTATGGACGATAATACAAAATACAATCAATTAAATGATGAATTGTTTTCGAAAGTACTGACAATCTTTGAGAAAACTAATTTTTTGACAACTGACTCTCGTAAAGTAATTAAGGATAGTATTTTTGTTGCTTTACAAGGTGATTTTTATGATGCTAATATTTTTGCACAGAGTGCCTTGGATAATGGTGCTGCGTTGGTAGTTATTGATAAAGAAGAATATTTTATTGACGACAGGACTCTTTTGGTTGAAGACTCTTTAATATTTTTGCAACGCTTTGCTAATTATTATAGAAAAACTTTTGATATTCCTTTTATTGCAATTAGTGGTACCAATGGCAAAACTACTACTAAGGAGTTGATGCATGCTGTACTTTCTCAAAAATACAAAGCTCAAGCAACACTTGGCAATTTGAATAACCATGTAGGGGTTCCTTTGACAATACTTTCTTTAAAAAAAGATATTCAAATAGCAATAATAGAAATGGGTGCCTCGCATGTTGGGGATATAGACTTACTTTGTCAGATCGCAGAGCCAGACATTGCACTTTTGACTAATATAGGAACGGCACATATTGAGGGATTTTTATCTTTGGAAGGAGTTGTACAGGCAAAAACAGAGTTATACAAATACGTAGAAGCAAAAAAAGGTAAAATATTTGTCAATATAGATGATGAGAATTTAGAAAAACATTGTCCAAGTATCGCAACAACCTATTCTTTTGAGAAAGAAGCAGACACAACGGCAAAGATGACAGATTTACATCAACCTTTTGCTGCGATAGAGTTTGATGGGGTAAAGATAAATTCTCATCTCGTAGGGTCGTATAATTGTTATAATTTACTTGCTGCTGCTTGTGTAGGAAAGTATTTTGGTGTAGATACAAACCAAATCAAACAAGCCATAGAAAATTACGAGCCTAACAATAATCGTTCGCAAGTACAAAATACCAAAAAGAATACTTTAATAATGGATTGCTACAACGCTAACCCTTCCTCTTGTCGTTATGTACTCAAAGCCTTTAATGATATACAGGCAACTGACAAACGTGTATTTATTGGTGCTATGAAAGAATTGGGGGATGTAAGCGAGCAGGAACATAAGGCAATATCGGATATCTTACAGACAATGAATTTGACTCAGATTGTACTTGTTGGCGAGGAGTACAAAAAACATAGTATTTATGGACGTACAATTTGGTTTGAAAACTCAAATGAGGCAAAGGATTTCTTGCAAACTCAGGATATAAAGAATTCTTTGATACTCATAAAGGGTTCGCGTTCAACTAAAATGGAAATTTTGGCAGATGTTTTATAGAGTTTTGGGAATGATGTCAGGTACTTCACTTGACGGCTTGGATTTGGCTTTATGTGAATTTGATATTGACGAAAAGCAGATTGATTATCAAATTATTAGAGCGACAACTATTCCTTATGATTCTACATTAAAAGACAAAATTCTAAGATGTGAAAACAGTAATGGCGAATATTTGGCAGAGTTTTCCGCTTATTTAGGGCATTACTTTGGAAAACAAGCAAATAAGTTTTTGAAACAAAATAACTTAACTGCTGATTTCATTGTTTCTCACGGACAAACCATTTTCCACCAGCCACACAAAGGATTTACTTTGCAAATAGGAGACATCAATGCCATTGCCAGTGAAACAGAATTGACAGTTATAGGAGATTTTCGCTCAATGGACGTGGCTTTAAACGGACAAGGTGCTCCACTTGTGCCAATCGGAGATAAATTACTGTTTGCTAATTATGATTGTTGTTTAAATATAGGTGGTTTTTCTAATATTTCTTTTGACGACAATTCGTTACGAAAGGCTTATGATATATGTCCGTCTAATATAGTATTGAATCATCTTTGCCACTACTTAAACTTGGAGTATGATAATGATGGACAAATTGCAAAACACTCTACCATTGATACCGCTTTGTTGCAAGAATTAAACTCTATACCTTATTATATAAATAACGAGCAGCAATCTTTAGGCAAAGAGTTTGTGAAACAGTGTATATTCCCACTTTTAGAAAATAGTTCTTTGTCTATTGAATGCAAGATTGCAACTTACACCGAACATATAGCATACCAAATTGGAAAAAATATAAAAGGTAAAACTCTTGTAACAGGAGGGGGTGCGTATAACAGTTTTTTGATAGATAGGATAAGACATTATGCTAATTATGAGTTGATTGTACCAAGTAATTTGATTGTTGAATACAAAGAAGCGTTGATTTTTGCATTTTTGGGAGTTAGGCGTTTGCGTAAGGAAGTAAATTGTTTGAGCAGTGTTACAGGAGCAAGATGCGATTCCTGTTCTGGTAGTGTCGTTTATTGGTTAAAAGAATAGTAAAAGATGATTATGGACGACAACTACATATTAGATTTAATCAATAATCGCAAAACTAAGGAGCAGGGCTTTAAACTTTTGATTTCTAAAACAAAAGAAAAACTATATTGGCAAATCCGCCGTATGCTTATTAGTCATGAGGATACGGACGATTTGTTGCAAGAAGTTTATATTAAGGTTTTTAGAAATATATCTTCATTCAAAAAAGATTCTTCACTATCTACTTGGATTTTTCGTATTGCCTATAACGAGAGTATCAATTTTTTGAAAAGTAAAGCAAAACAACAAAAACTCAATGACTTACCTTTGGATATGGCAATGATGAAACAATCTCCCGCTATACAATCTAACGATGCAGATTTGATAGAGGAAATTTTGCAAAAAGCCATTCAAACACTGCCTGACAAACAAAGAGAGGTTTTTTTGTTAAGATATAATGACAATATGCCGTTTAAGGAAATGGAGACTTTGTTGAACACGAGCGAGGGTGCGTTAAAAACATCTTATCATATAGCCGAAAAGAAAATAAAAGAGTTTTTTTTGACCCATACATTAAACTTTTAAACTTTTTTTTTGTCAAACATTTAAAGAGGGGGGAGAGGAAAATAAATTTATGATAAAACAAGAGCATGACATATTAGATAATGATTTAAAAAATTTTGAGGTGCCGCAGAATTACTTTATTAGTATAGAAGACAAGGTGCTGAAAAATTATCATAGACGTCAAAACAAGAGAAAATTGACTTATTTGGGTATGTCGTTGTGTGGCTTGGTAATAGTTGTAAGCGGAGTGTTTTTCATAGATAATATAGGTAATAATCAACAACAACTTGCTGAGAAATTTATATCGGTGAAGGATACACTAAAATCCGATAATAATAATTTAATCTCGCTGAATAATCAAAAAGATTTAGCACTAAATTCAAATATAGAAGGATATAGAGAACAAACTGCTGAAAAAGAGATAGATAATAAGACTATTGGAAACGATAGGATTGATAGTGATTTTACTGCGAGTGAATTGGATTACTTGGAAAATTATTTGAATGAAGATAATTACGAATTGGTGTATAATACTTTAATGAAATAATGATATGAATAGGTTTTTTAGATGTATTATATTGGTTTTGTGCGTTTTGCTAATGAATGTTGTGTCCTTGGATACATATTCGCAGACACAAAATGTGGATTGGAAAGCACTGCACGAGAAGATGATGAAGAAAAAGTATAGATTTCTACAAGAGGAATTGACACTTAATGAAGTACAGATGAAACAATTTTGGGCTGTTTATACTCAATATGACAAGGAAATAACCGCCTGCCACGATAATGCACGAAAAAAACAATGCGAATTAACAAAAATAAACCCTAATAGTTGTGAGCCTGTGGAGGAGTGTAAATTATCTGACGATGTTGCAAGGCAATTAATTCAGCAATGTATAGAAATGGAAAATGCATTGCTATTGGTGGAAAAAAAGTATTCAAAAGAATTTGAAAAAGTGTTGCCTCCGCAAAAGGTTTTGAAACTTCATCGTTTGGAAAAGAAATTTATGCGAGAGATGATGTCAAAGCATGATGGTAAGTGTACAAATAAAAAAACACATAAATAGAAAAGAAGTATGAGAAAAGATGAAAATCTTTTTGATTTCGTTTCATAATTAATTTATTTTTTGGGGAGAACTGTTATCCTGCAGTTCTCTTTTTGTTATTTATAATTAGACTATGTCCTTAACAATTATTATAATATTGATTATTTCTGGTATTTTAGTAGGTTTTATAAATACCTTATCGGCAGGAGGAACAACGATTTCTATTGCTCTCTATCTAGCCTTGGGAATACCCGCACAGATAACAAATGCAATAAATAGGGTAGGAGTGTTGCTGCAAAACGGATTCGCCTCTTATTTGTTTTATAGAAAAAATCTAATCAATTATAAGCATTTAATTCTGTATTCTTTGCCATTGCTTGTTGGAGCCTTGTTTGGTTCATTGATTGCGATAAATATAGATGAAAAAATATTCAATATCTGTTTTGCTATAGTGCTGTTATTGATGGTTGTGTTTTTGTTCATAGAAACAAAAGCGACTTCCAAACAGGAAAAGCCTTTGACGTTGAAAAACTATTTAATTGTTTGTCCGTTGTTTTTGATTACAGGTTTTTATGGTGGTTTTGTGCAGGCAGGTACAGGATTTTTACTTATTGCCGTTGTTGGTTCTGTGCTTGGTTACGATTTAATTAAGACTACGGCAATAAAAAATACTTTGATGTTCGCTTATACGATAGTGGCTATGGCAGTATTTTTATTTCGCGGTGGTATTGAAACAAAATATTGGATTTACGCCCTAATTCATTCCTTTGGCAACTTGATAGGTTCCTATATTGCAGCACATTACGCTTTGAAAAAAGGGACTCAATTTATTAAGATTGTAATTATTTGCGTTGTTGTTTTGATTGCTTTGAATCTCTTGGGAGTTTTGGATATGCAATTATTTTTTAAAAATTTTGTCAATTAGTTTTTTTGTTACAAATTTATTGTGTATTTTTGCAACACGATTTTGGATTAAAGATATTGTTGATATGAAAAAATATGTTTTAATATTTGCGTTAGCGGGAGTTATGTTTGCTTGCACGGGTACAAAAAAATCTGCCTACAAATCAGTAGATGCAAGAGATGTGCCTGAGCGTTATATAAATGATTTCACCAAAAGACGTCCAGAGGTTAAGGATGTTCGTTGGGAAATGGCAGACAGTACGACTTATTTTGCTAATTTTCAATCTAATGGCAATGATTGCATAATTAAATTCACCAAAAATTCTACCGGCATATATTATGTTATTCCTAATGAGTATATTCCTACTGACATTACAGATTACTTGAGAGATAACTATGCTAACTACAAATTGCAAAAGGCATATATTACTGATATAAAGAATGTTAAATGTTACGAAATTCATATTGCAAACAAAACGGAGTCTAAAAAATTACAATTTGATTTGCAAGGTAATTTCAACAAAGTTATAGAATAAGAAAATTCCCGTGCAATAATATTGCAAAAGAATTTAATTTTTTTCATTTTGAGAGCCGAAACTTATACTTATTGTTTAGTTTCGGTTCTATTTTATTATTATTTTAACAACATCAAAAAATATCGGCTACTATCAAGCAACCGATATCCAAAGTGTATATTAAAAAATGTGTTTTACTTCTTAATAACTTTTTCTTTGATACGAGCACTTTTACCAGAAAGTTGTCTTAAATAGTAAATTCTTGCTCTGCGGACAACGCCGTACTTATTCACTACAATGTTGTCAATAAAAGGACTATTCATAGGGAAAATTCTCTCAACGCCAACACCGTTAGATATTTTTCTTACAGTGAAAGTATTGTTAGCCTGTCCTTTATGTCCTTTTATTTGAATAACTATTCCTTGAAATTGCTGGATACGCTCTTTGTTTCCCTCACGTATTTTGTACGCTACTGTAATAGTGTCGCCTGATTTAAACTGAGGAAATTCCTTTGCAGGAGACTGACTCTCTATAAATTTCATTAAATCTTCCATCTCTGTTTTCTCTACTATTTTCTTATTCGATATTTGGCTATCTTTTTCAAAGCCGTTCGAATAAAGGTTACACTACTATTTTTTAACTGTTTTAACTACTGCACTAAATACTTGTGGGTCGTTCATAGCAAGGTCTGCTAATACTTTTCTGTTTAGTGCTATGTTATTTTTATGCAACAAGCCCATAAAAACTGAATAAGAAATTTCGTTTTGACGACAAGCGGCGTTTATACGGTTAATCCACAAAGCACGAAATTCTCTTTTCTTTACCTTACGGTCTCTGAATGCATACGTTTGACCTTTTTCCCATTTGTTTTTTGCTACAGTCCAAACGTTTTTACCTCTTCCCCAATAACCTTTTGTGCGGTTAAGGATTTTCTTTCTTCGCTGTCTTGATGCAACAGCATTTACACTTCTTGGCATTTTACTTTTGTTTTGTTTTTTTTTATATCAGCGACAAATTCTTTTTGTACTTAATACTGATACAATGGTTAATAAACTTTTTTACCCTTGTGCTTTTTTGGTTAAGATTAAATTCCTAACATTTCGCTCAACACTTTTTGGTCTGCTTTAGACACGGTTGAGTAAGCACATAATACTCTCTTTCTCTTATTTGACTTCTTAGTCAAAATGTGAGAATGATAAGCATGTCTTCTTTTCAATTTACCTGATGCAGTTACTGTAAATCTCTTTTTTACAGATGATCTGGTTTTTGTTTTTGGCATTTTTATGTCCTCTTTTTTTGTTGTTAATAAATTTGTTTATATATCAATAACGTTTCTACAACGTCAATTTTTTGTCTTTATTATATTATATTATATTATTTATTTCTTTTTTACAGGAGCAATAATCATCAACATCCTCTTACCTTCTAACTTTGGCATTTGTTCTGGCTTGCCATATTCTAACAACGCCTCTGCAAATTTCAAAAGTTTTTGTTCTCCTTGCTCTTTATAAACTATTGTCCTACCTTTAAAAAACACATCTACTTTAACTTTGTTTCCTTCTGTCAAGAATCTAATTGCGTGTTTTAGTTTGAAATCAAAATCATGCTCGTCTGTTTGCGGTCCCAATCTAATTTCCTTAACCGACATTTTTACTGCTTTGGCTTTCTTTTCCTTTTCTTTTTTCTTTTGTTCATAAAGGAATTTTTGGTAATTCATTACCTTGCATACAGGCGGATTTACATTAGGTGAAATCTCTACTAAGTCCAATCCTTGCTCCTCTGCAATAGCCAAGGCTTCTTTTAGGCTACATATTTTAGGTTCAAAACCCTCTCCGACAACCCTAACAATCGGCTCTTTAATGTTCTCGTTAATCAAGTGAGGCATTTCCTTTTTCACAGGACCTCTACCACGAGTTTGATTTGTTGTTTCTATAACTTGTCCTCCTTATATTTAATAGTTTATACTAATTTTATTCTAATTCTTTTCTAACTTCCTCTTGTACCAATTTAGCAAAGTCTTCCATCTTCATTGCTCCCAAATCTCCTTTCAAATGCTCACGTACAGATACTAAACCTTCGGCCTCTTCCTTTTCACCAACTATAAGCATGTAACGAATTTTCTTTATCTCGGCATCACGAATCTTCTTTCCTGTCTTTTCGTTACGATTATCTATCGTACCACGCAAATCTGCCATATTCAAAGTTTGTCCAACTTGTTTAGCATACTGCTCATATTTTTCGCTAATTGGAAGAATAATATACTGGTCAGGTGTTAGCCACAAAGGAAACTCTCCTGCTGTATGCTCCAACAAAACTGCTACAAATCTTTCCATAGAACCGAAAGGAGCTCTGTGAATCATTACAGGACGATGTTTTTGATTATCTGCACCAATATATTCTAAGTTAAAACGCTCAGGCAAATTGTAATCCACTTGAATTGTACCTAATTGCCAACTTCTACCCAAGGCATCTTTTACCATAAAATCCAGTTTAGGTCCATAGAAAGCAGCCTCGCCAGTTTCAGTTACAGCATTCAACCCTTTTTCTGCTACACTTTCTATAATTGCATTCTCAGCCTTGTCCCAAACTTCGTCCGTACCAATATATTTTTCTTTATTATTTGGGTCGCGTAAAGAAATTTGTGCTGTAAAATTCTCAAATTTTAATGTTTTGAATATATAAAGCACAATATCTATTACCTTACAAAATTCTTCTTTAATTTGGTCTTGCGTACAGAATATATGAGCATCATCTTGTGTAAATGAACGCACACGAGTCAAGCCATGCAATTCGCCACTCATCTCATAACGATAAACTGTACCAAATTCTGCCACACGATAAGGCAAATCCTTATATGATTTTGGCATCAAACGATATATTTCGCAGTGATGAGGGCAGTTCATTGGTTTTAGCATATATTCTTCACCTTCTTGCGGAGTTTGTATTGGTTGGAATGAATCCTTACCATATTTTTGGAAATGTCCGCTGGTTTTATACAAATTCACGTTACCAATATGAGGTGTCATAACTTGTACGTAACCATATTGCTTTTGTACTTTTGCTAAGAAATTCTCTAATCGTTTTCTTAATTCTGTACCTTTTGGCAACCACAATGGCAAACCTTGTCCTACGTTTTGAGAAAAAGCAAACAATTCTAATTCTTTTCCTAATTTTCTATGGTCGCGTTTTTTGGCTTCTTCCAACATTTGCAAATATTCGTCCAACTCTTTCTTTTTAGGAAAAGATATAGCGTACAAACGAGTTAATTGCTTATTGTGTTCATCGCCTCGCCAATATGCTCCAGCCAAAGAAGTTATTTTAAAAGCCTTGATAGGAGAGAAATCCGACAAGTGAGGCCCACGACATAGGTCTGTAAAATCGCCACTTTCATAAAAAGTAATCTTGCCGTCTTCCAAACCCTCAATCAATTCAACTTTATATTGCTCGTTCTTGCTACCAAAATAATCCAAAGCGTCTTGTTTGCTAACTTCTTTTCTAACAAGTTTAACGCCCTGTTGAACTATTTCAGTCATTTTCTTTTCTATCTTAGCAAAATCTTCTTCTCTTAGAACATCTTCACCGAAATCTATATCATAATAAAAACCTTTTTCAATTGCAGGACCTATACCAAATTTAGCATTAGGATATAGAGCCTGAACTGCAGAAGCCATCAAGTGAGCAGAGGAATGCCAAAAGGTATGCTTACCATCTTCGTCATTCCAAGTGTTTAGTTTTAGGTTGCAATCGTTAGTTATGGGCATAGACAAATCTTTAATCTCTCCGTCAATAGTAGCAGACAAAACGTTTCTTGCCAACCCCTCGCTGATTGACTTTGCAACGTCCAATGCTGTTACTCCTGCCTCAAATTGTTTTATGCTTCCGTCCGGTAAAGTTATATTTATCATTATATTGCTTATATTTTCTTTCACTATATTCTAAATTCGGTTTGCAAAGGTACAACATTTTTTTGATATAGCAATAAATATCTTTAAAAATTTTTTTTATTGTTTTATTTTTTTTGTTTTTGTTTGGTAGTTTTGTTTTTTTTCGTAACTTTGCACAAACAAACAAAACGAAAACGAGTTATGGCAAAAGAGATTATTGTAGGTATAGATTTTTCGAATGCATCTTTGTCTGCTTTAAGACTTGGTGTAGATATAGCAAAACGTACTAATTCTGACATACTTATGCTTTGGGTACAGACAGCAGAAAAAGATCCTGTGGAAGCAGAGAATACTTTAAAAGAGTTGTCCTCTTCGTTCGTTTCTGCACTTGGAGAGAACAAAATTTCTTATCAAATTGCACAAGGTAGCAAAGTACATAAGACGATTAACAAAGTTGTTCATGAAAGAAATCCTTATATGTTAGTTGTAGGTACTAATGGCAATAGTGGTTTTGATGAAAGATTTGCAGGTGCTAATGCTTTCAAAACATTGAGCGACTGTCCTGTCCCTGTTTTACTATTGAGGGAGAATTTTAACTTTAATAAGCCGTTGGAAAACATAATATTGCCGATAGATTCCACACCAGATACTCGTCAAAAAGTGCCTTGGACGTTGGAGTTTGCAAGAATGTTTCCGAATACTTGTATTAGAGTTTTGGGATTGCAGTCATATAGTGGCAAAACAATTAGAGGAGAGGTTGAAGGTTATGTAGATAGTGTTGAGACGTGGTTAAAGCAAAAGGGGTTGAAATATACAGTAGAGATGAGAGATTCGGACAATTCTACTCTAACGACTTTGGATTATGCAAAAGAAGTAGGAGCAGATTTGATAGTGATTATGACTGAACAAGAAAAGACTTTGAGCAATCTGTTCTTTTTGGGACCATACGCACAGCAGATGATAAATTTGTCGCCATATCCCGTTTTGACTATAGCACCAAAGGAAATCAATGGGGCAGGTAGATAAATAAAGTGATATGCAAGATAATTTTTTTGTTTTGAGAGATAATAATATTGCATTGAGAGAAGAGTGTAAAAATTACGGAGACCAAAATGTAAAAATTTCAGTAGGTTCTGTAAAAATTACGGACAATAATATAATTAATAATATAGAAGATAAAAAAAGACGCGTGTGCGAGATTTTTTAGATTTTATAGAGAGGATTGTAAAGGACATTTTAAGGCATATACAACTAACATTACGCTAAACAACCAAGAAAACCCACCCCAAAGTTCCGCCGCCCCCCTCCCTAAGATAATGAGCAATTGAAAATGAGATATTGTAAAAAACTGATAATAATTTGTATGCTAATAGTTGCAAGCCATTTTGTAGCAAATGCACAAGTGGAAGTCATTGCTGATGGTAGATTGCAAACTATACTGGAAAAGCACGTACAATATAATCGTATAGCAAAGACTACAAAAGGTTTTAGAATAAAAGTTGCAACCTATACCTCGCAAGGAGCAAAAGATAAAGCCTTTGAGTTGAAAAATAGTTTATTGGAAGCCTATCCAAAGCAGAGAAGTTATGTTGTTTTTGATGAGCCGTATTTCATTGTAAAGACAGGCGATTTTCTTACACGTTTGGACGCTTATGCTCTATATTTGGAAATCAAAGAGCTGATACCTACGGCGTTGATTGTCGCAGATTATATTAACTTGCCAATAATCAACGAGGAAAAAATTGACACGCCAGAGTATTTTGAAGAAGACTTAGAGCGATGAGCCATAGCGGGTAATAAAGCGACAAGCGGTAAAGTGGATTTTAGATAATTATTAAAAAATAAATAAAATAACAAAATGGATATAAAAACTTATATTGTAGAGAATAAAGAAAGATTTTTGGAAGAATTGTTTTCTTTGATTCGTATTCCTTCTGTATCTTCACAAACAGAGCATAAACAAGATATGATTCGTTGTGCAGAGCGTTGGAGAGAATTGATACTTCAAGCAGGTGCAGATAGTTGTGAGGTTATGCCAACCGAAGGCAATCCTGTAGTTGTGGGACAAAGGCATATAGATGATTCTTATCCTACTGTTTTGGTGTATGGACATTATGATGTTATGCCAACCGACCCTATTGACGAGTGGAAAACTTCTCCTTTTGAGCCAGTTATAAAAGACGAAATTATTTGGGCAAGAGGTGCTGATGATGATAAAGGTCAGAGTTTTATGCAAGCCAAAGCGTTTGAGTATTTGAATAAAAACAATCTTTTGAAGTGCAATGTAAAATTTATGTTGGAGGGCGAAGAAGAGATTGGTTCAGGTAGTTTGTACGGATTTTGCGAAAAGAATAAAGAATTATTAAAAGCAGATGTTATACTTGTTTCAGATACGAGTATGTTAGGAGCAGATATTCCGTCAATTACAGCAGGTTTGCGTGGTTTGGGATATATTGAAGTCAAGGTTACAGGACCTAAAGCAGATTTGCATTCGGGTTTGTATGGTGGTGCGGTTGCTAATCCTATAAACATTTTGTGCAGAATCATTTCTCAATTGCAAGACGCTACTACCAATAAATGTACTGTGCCAGATTTTTATAAGGAAGTTATAGAATTGTCAAACGAGGAAAGAGAACTTATGGCAAAGGCTCCGTTTTCAAAAGAAGATTATTTGAAAGTTACGGGCTCACCAGACTTATTTGGCGAAGAGGGTTATTCTACAATAGAACGCACGGGTATTCGTCCGTCTTTTGATGTATGTGGCATTTGGGGAGGTTATACAGGCGAGGGTGCAAAAACTATTATACCTTCAACAGCACACGCAAAGATTTCTTTCCGTTTAGTACCTGACCAAGATTTTGAGGTAATAACCGAAAGAGTTGCTAATTATATCAAACAGATTGCTCCAACTTGCGTAAAGGTAGAGGTTACACCATTGCATGGAGGTTATGCTTATGTTTCTCCTTTGGATTTGCCAGCATATCGTGCAGCAGAAAAAGCGTATATGCGTACATATGGCAAACAACCTATACCAACCAGAAGTGGAGGCAGTATTCCAATTGTAGCGGGTTTTGAAAGAATTTTGGGAATAAAATCAATACTTATGGGCTTTGGCTTATCAAGTGATGCAATTCATTCTCCAAACGAAAATTATCCATTGCAACAATTCTTTAATGGTATAGAAACAATAACATATTTCTACGAGGAATTCGCAACTTTGATGAACAAATAAA
>ONOZ01000181.1 GCA_900319595.1 uncultured Bacteroidales bacterium
TCCTCCTCCAACAATTGGTATCACACAATAAATTGCCTCTAAATAATCGTCATTCCCTAATATGTTTATTATCTCTGGCGACAATAAGATAACAAAAGAGCAAAAAATGCACATCAAAAGAATATAAACCGAGCTCACTTCCTTTATCTTTTTATATTCTTTATTATTCATCTTTTCATAGAACCAAGGAGACCATACACTATCTAATGAATTAAATGTGACGGCAATAATCGAATATATATTGTAACCAAAGCTATATATTCCAGTAGCTGCGTCAGAAATCATTTGGCTGATCATTATTCTGTCAAATTGATTTAGTACTATTTGACTCAAACCATGCGGGATAATAGGAAGGCTATATTTCACACCCCAGTTCAACTTTTCTTTGATACCAGAGACCCGGCTGACTTTCGCTCTATTTTGGAAAAATAGCAAAATGTATATTGCACACAAAAAAATAGGAATTACAGTTCCTATAACACGTCCTAAGTATCTATCATTAGTGAATACTGTGGTGATCAAAATAATAGATAAGATAATATTAGAACATGAATTAAACCCGGCGATCTTTAAAAATCTTTTATAGTTATATTCTATTCCAGCGTCGGTGTTATAGCATGTTATTACAGCACTTGAAAAGCCATATATAATTAATAGCGTCAAGCTTAAACGATTTAAATGTAATGAAGCTTCCAATAATGGAGCGAACACATTTACTAATATTAGCCATATTATTCCATTTACAGAAACGAGTAGCATGGTGGATGATACATATGAATAATAATCATCTCCCTTGCTTGCCCCTTCAGATATTATTTTGTATTTGTATCTTGCATTTTTATAACTGCTGTGAATCGCCATACCAATAAGGATAAATACAATACTCTCATATGCAATAAAAGTATTGTACTTACCATAATCGGATGTAGACATCATCCTTACAAAAATTGGAATGGTCAAAAAGGATAGTCCTTTGATCAAGTAATTCCCAATTGTATATCCGATTCCAGCCTTAACAACTTTGTTATTACTTTTTTTACTCATTAGTATATATTTTATAACCGTGATAGGCGGATCTTTGATCCTCGCTTGGTAAGATCATGTAATCATGATAAGCGGTTCTTAATATCGAATCATATCCACTAGGAGCATAAAACTCAGTTCCCTCGAAAGGCAACAACACTCTTCCTTCGAAGTCAATCTTATTAAATAATTCTGGCTGAACAGCTTGAGTCCAGGTTGGTATTCCAACATACGGATCATCTTCATGCGTCATTTTATTTAATATTTTTTCTTCTTTCATTTCGCAAAAATTCGCAAAATTATTCCGATATATTGTAGATAATATATTGTGAAACATTTTTTTTACAAATTGATGCGTTTTACTTACCGAATCTTCGCCACAATATGCACTGTATAGTAAATTCAAAGTTTGCATTTTTCTTTTTATAGCAATTGCCTTTTGTATACTATTGCCATAATTATCCAGCGGATAAATGTCTGTAAAAACTCCAAGATCAAATTGCTTTTCATATGCTTGCGTACTTACATATTTATAATTCGTATTGCAAAATCTCATCAGGCCATATGAATAATTCGGTGTATTTTGCCTTGTGCATAATTTATAAGGTTTTAATTGATCGATATTATCCTTACAATATCTCTCAAAGTTTTTATAATCCTGCCTAGGCATCCAGATATCGGTATCATCATCCCATGGAATAAAGCCTTTGTGTCTAACGGCACCTAAGAGTGTCCCATATGCCAAATAGTATTTAATGCCTTCTTTTTGGCATATATCATGTATTACTATCAAATTTTGAAGTTCAACTTCTTGTATTTGCCGTAAAGATAATTCCTGCATAGCTATCCTTATACTATTTGTAAAATTATAAATCTCCCCAATTTTAACTGGTCTTAATATTACCTAAGTTTCATATCCCATTTCCGAAGTTTGTACCAGTGGTTGTACTTTCTCGTGGAATATACAATTTTGGAGCAATATGATCGTTATCATATGTGTTGTATCGAAGCAATAAGGGTTCCAAAATGAATAAAATAGATAGATGATATAAAGGGTCGTAACATATTTACCATTTGGGATAATTTCCATAAATGTAAGGGTCATAAAAAGGATCAATCCAAATGTGCCTATCTGGTTATAAATATATAGCGTCTGCAGTTCGTAATAATCTGATGCTACAGAATAATTTCTTATACCTAGTTCCGAACTTGTAACCCTAAATCCCAATCCATTACCGAAGAATGGATTAGTATCCAGTAGCATCTTGGCCTGTTGTACTCTTATCGCATTGGAATATCCACTCTTAACAACCAACTGCTGATTACTGATATAAATCATCAATACAGCTACAAACACTACTGCAGCTATACTAAAAAGCCTAATCAATCCATTTCTTCCTTGTGCGAAATACTTTACTAATTTATAACCAATAAATAGCGTCATACCAAGGATAAATGCAAAATTCCCTGCAGTAAGAATAGCTACAATAAGTATGATATTTTCAATAATTGAGAGTGTTTTCTTTCTATGAGTTGTTGAATTTACGATAAAGAAGGCAATTAGTATTAAAGCATTTCCATGTACTTGAACCTTTGGATAAAAAAATGGAAGAGAAAAATTTGGATAAATATCTCCCATACCATTAGTACGTGCCCAAGACCGAAGAGTCATATAGTCATGGGTAGTCGCTACTTGTAGAGCAAGATAAATAATATAAATACTTTTACAAATTGCCAAGAAGATAAAGGAATGCTCCTCAAATGTAAAATCTCTATCCTTTATCCATGTGGTAATGGGCAATAATAAAAGAATGATCAGGAACCGGAGAACCGATTGAATATCAGTTCCTCTGACCATAGAAAACATACTTGAAACGCCAAGAAATATTACATACACTAGGAAAATCCTTGCAAATGACTTTCCACGATTAATAATCAGGTTTCCGCTTTCAGAGATAATAAATAAAAACAGAAATACTGTTATGAATGACGCCAGCTGTCTATATGGCACCTGGAAAAAGTAGCAGAACAAAGTTAGCAACCAGAATAAAGCTGCCGGTAATTTATATGAAAGAACTATTTTCCGAGACATTTATCACTCCAGCTGTTAATCAACAATATACTCGCCTTTGATATGTTTCTTATAATCTTCCTTGCCGCGTTCGATATACTTACGTCTTGTATCCCAATCAGGCATAAAAAATTTGTGTACTATTGGGCGAATATAAATCGTCTTCATCAAAACAAGTTTCATCTTAAATGGAACATATTTTTTTCTAACCAATACCTGAGAGTCCCGCGTTTGATAATATTCTCTGACAGGACTTCCGACCCTTATATGAAACGGCCCAACTTTTCGGTCTCCCTCTCCTACGGAATGTTTCAGCATGACCGCTTTCGTAATATATGTTTGATGACCTTTATAATTAAGCCTCCAGCAAAGCTCCCAGTCGGCCAAGTCCAAAAAGATATTTTCATTCCAGAAGTTGACTGTTTTCAGGACACCATACGTTGCAAGCATAGATGACGTGATCACGTTATTAACCTTGAAAGATTTCTCGGTTACCTGATCCTTGATGTGAGGATCTTCGACTATGTTATTACTGGTATTGAAGAATATTGGTCCAAGGCATCCGATATTCTTGTCAACTTTCATTATATTTCTATACTCTGAAACAAAAGATTCTACATAGCTTTCATTGATCTTGGAATCTTGATCAAAAAAGATGATAAAATCAGTGTCAGTCCACTTGACATAGTCACTGCTTTTCAGAATTTTATTGAATGCGGCTGATAATCCTAGATTTCTTCCTTCGTTATAAACGTAAATGCAATTCAAAATATCTGCGAAATTGTTATTTTCAGCAGGACTGTTATCACATAAAATTACCTTATCAACTTGTTCAGAAAGTAACTTAATATTATCGTGAACTGCTTCTTCAGGCCTATATAGAGTTACTAATGCAACTATGTTATAATCTTTCATGCTGATCAATTATTCTCTCAATAATTTTTTTATCCTTATTGATGTCGAATTTTCTAGCCATCAGAAAGGAACTCTCTGTAAGCTTCTGGTAATCATCCATTGTTAACGTTTTAGGGCTATTTCCACCTTGAGACCAATCAATATAATGTAAATAATCTTTTCTCTCACCAGCAAAAGGTGAATTCATATACAATGTATGGAAATAGCTCTCATCTGGTGTATTTACAGTCCTAAAATACTCACTATATTCCGGATGCTTTGAGATGTATTGCAACACCCATTTAAGTGTTTGTTGCGAGAAACAAATCCACTGAGAACCAAAATAAAACTTCATTCCTGTAGTATTTTTTCTCCGAAAAATCCAGAAGGTATGATTATAGCCCCCTGTTATTTCAACAAGCATCCTCTTCAGAATTCTCTTTGAATTGCTTATGCCCATCACAGCTGGAGGGAAATTAATAGATGTACGTTTATCGTACTTATTAGTTTTTCCACCATTTGTACTGGATGTCTGAAATAGATTAACAAAATTGAATCCGTTATTATCCTCAAAGAATTGTACAATTTGCTCTACTGGCTTGAGAGGGAGGTCTTGACCAGAACAAAGCCAAAAGTAGCTGGAGCCCCCGCTATTGTACGCAAACCTAAAAAGGTTTAACTCGGCCTGAATGATACTCCATCCTCCCCATGTAATAGAGACTCGTTTCTCTTCAGGCAAGAAATGAATATCTTTTCTATGAGTAATCTGATCTATAATATCTGCCTTTTTATCTACATGAATGAAGAATTCAATTGCCTCATTCTCCATGGTGTCGAGGAGCATGTTGATCTGCTTTGGATTCTTATGGCACAGCAATAAAATAGCTATCTTCATCCCCTCAGCATCCTCCTATATAAAATCGTCCTTACCCAATTAGGTATCAAAGCTCCAGCAGCACGACTGAACATCGCGCTCCTGTACTGTGATGGCGTAATGAATCCTTTCGCTAGCATGTAGCTGAACAGCCTCTTCTCCGATTTCACGTACTCCCATCCACCGCGTCTCTTGTACAGGTCACTCCCAGCTCGCATCCAAAGGACAAGACTCTGTATGTTGTAACCACGACAGTCGTTTAGTATCATCCGAATCCACAGGAAGTAGTCCTCCAGCAGATAAAAGTCCTTGTACCCTCCGGCAGCTTCAACCGCCGACTTCCTATACATGACTGCCGGATGATTGAACGGATTACGTTTCTTAGCAAACTCAACAATCTCGTCATTGGTCTCCGGCAGAACTCTCCTGCTGTAGACCTCGTCAGGTGAAATGATAAATTCCTCAATCGTTCCGCTGACAATGTCTACTTCAGGATGGTCAGTGAAGACTTTTAGTTCCCTCTCACACCGATCTGGCCTGCTGATATCATCTGAATCCATCCGGGCAATCAGCTCGTGCTGGCAGTGCTTCATACCCTCATTCAAGGCATTCCCCAGACCACCATTTTCCTTGAGCCGGACCACATGGAGTGTGCTATACTGATCTATAACAGAATCGAGTTCCGGAGTAAGAGGGCCATCACATACCAAAACAAAGTCATCTGTGGGCACAGTCTGATTGAGAATACTCTCAATGCTCTGTTGCAAATATTCAGGTTTTTCTTTGTAATAAACGGACATTAAGACCGAATACTTGTCGTCCACAATCGCCACAACTGTTACCTACTCTCTCCCTCAACGATTCGTTACAAAACTTTTCTGTTCATAAAAGATGCGGACCCTGAACTACATCTTCTCCGCATCCCGATCCTCAGTGTTTACAAGGCTTTCCGCGCTTGCAGTGGTCTGCCCTTCGGCTACTCCCTCAGTGCTGTCTTTCATAAACAAGATTTTCACAGTCGCGAATATGATTCTGAGATCCTGTGTCAAACTTGGATTGGCAATATACATCAGATCCATCTGCAGCTTGTCGTAA
>ONOZ01000004.1 GCA_900319595.1 uncultured Bacteroidales bacterium
CTCACGCTGTCCTCTACCAATAGGAATCATACTATCAACTGCTTTCAAACCCGTTTGTAAAGGCTCTTCTACTGGTTGTCTGTAAATAACTCCGGGAGCCTTGCGTTCCAAAGGCATTTCAAACAATTCGCCTTGAATATCACCTTTACCATCTATTGGTTGTCCTATAGTATTGACAACTCGTCCTAACATTCCCTCTCCAACACGTATGGAAGCAATTCTTTTTGTCCTTTTAACCGTATCGCCCTCGTTAATATCTCCCGTATCACCTAAAAGCACTATACCGACATTGTCTTCCTCTAAATTCTGTACAACTCCCTGAGTACCATTGTGAAACTCCACCAATTCTCCACTCTGTGCATTCAATAGACCATACACTCTGGCAATACCATCTCCAACTGTAAGCACTGTCCCAACCTCTTCTAATTGTGTCTCTATATTAGAAGAAGAGAGTTGCTCACGCAATATTGCCGTAACTTCAGATGGTTTCAAAATTGACATAATATCTAACTTGTTATTTTCTTTTTCAAATCATTTAATTTCCTTATAAAAGAAGCATCATACTGTTTTCCTTCAATTTCTACAACAAATCCACCAATCAAATTCTTGTTCTGCTTGATTTCCAATTGTATTTTACAATTATATTCTTGTTCAAGTTTTTGACTTATCGCGTTTGCAAGATCTTTACTTATATCATTAGCGACAATCAATTTGGCTATCTTAATGTTATTATAAACGTTGTAAATCTCAAAAAACTCTTCACAAATACCTTTCAAATATATCTCACGGCGTTTTGTAGCAATAAGGACAAGAAACTTAATTGTCAAAACATTACAATCCTTTTCAAACAAAGCAAGTAAAATTTCTTTCTTTTTCAAAGGTTTTATGATAGGATTTTTAAGCACTATCTCCAATTCTCTATTTTCTTTACATATATTATATATATACGTAACATCGTTAAAGATAGTATTCAAAATATCCTGTTGCTTTGATAAATCAAAAAGACTTTGAGCGTAACGTTTTTGTAGTTTCTTTTCGTCCATACTATTTGAAACTTAACTTGTCAATCTGCTCTTTTATCACTTCTTCGCTCGTTTGAGGATTCTTAACTTCGTGGCTTAAAACCTTTTGTGCAATATCCAAGGACATCTGTGCTAACTCTCCTTTCAAATCCTTTAATGCCTTATCTTTTTCGTAAGCAATATCCTCTTTGGCTTGCAAAATAATCTTATCTGCCTCGTTTTTAGCCGTTTGTTTTGCTTCTTCTATAATTTGATTACCGGATTGCTTGGCTTGTTTAAGGATACTATCCCTTTGTTCTCTTGCCTCTGCTAAAAGTTCTTCATTACTTGCTTTGAGTTTTTCCATTTCTTTTTTTGCATTTTCTGCAGCAAGCAAAGAATTTTTAATATCCTCTTCTCTTTTTCTCAATCCTTTGATAACAACAGGCCAACCCCATTTGCCAAGTACAAACAAGACAATAAGGAAGGTTAATGTCATCCAAAATATAAGCCCTATCCCCGGAGTTAATAAGCCCATATTACTTCACAATTACAAGCAAACAAGCAACGACTGCAAACAAACTAACTGCCTCAACCAATGCCGCTGCAATAATCATATTGCTACGAATATCATTAACTGCATCCGGCTGACGTGCTATAGATTCCATTGCACTTTTACCAATATTTCCAATTCCTAAACCGGCACCTATTGCAACCAATCCAGCACCTATACCTGCCAAACCATAACCCAAAGGCAAATAGTCTGCAACCGCTTGTAGCATAACCATTAATGTTGTCATAAAATCAAAAAATTTTTATACGTTTTAATAAATATTTTCTTACACAAACATATAAGGGATTTGCCCCTACATTTCCAAATGCCAAAGGTACGTATTTTTTTTGAAATATAACTTTTATTTATGATTTTTTATATATATTTTTTTTAAAATACAGTAAATCAACAAAAACAGATTAGACAACAAATAACTCCACAACTAATATTCCGAAATCTTTGCCTATAAGAAAACATTTTTTTGTACCTTTGCAAACTTAAAATAAAGGATATTATGGAAAAGATTCAAATGGTGGATTTGCAAACGCAGCACCTACATATAAAAAATGAAATAGACGAGGCAATAAATAATGTCATAAATTCAGCACATTTTATTAACGGGGAACAAGTCAGTGAGTTTGCCGAAAGTTTAGCGAAATATCTTGGAGTAAAACATGTAATTCCTTGTGCCAATGGTACAGATGCTTTGCAAATTGCCCTAATGAGTTTGAATCTAAAGCCTTCTGACGAAATTATTTGCCCCAATTTTACGTTTATATCATCAGCTGAAGTTATTGGACTATTGAATTTGCATCCTGTTTTAGTTGATGTAGACGAAAATTCTTTTGTTTCTACACTCAAAAACATTGAACAGGCCATTACCGTCAAAACAAAAGTTATTATTCCAGTACATTTATTTGGGCAGGCAGCAGAAATGGAAGCAATAATGGAATTAGCAAAAAAATATAATCTATATGTAATTGAGGATACTGCACAGGCATTGGGTTCGGAATATGTTTTCAAAGATGGAAGCCGCAAAAAACTTGGAACGATAGGTACAATAGGCTGTACTTCTTTCTTTCCTTCCAAAAATCTTGGTTGTTATGGGGACGGCGGTGCATTATTTACAAATGATGATACTCTGTTTGAGAATATTAAAATGATAACAAATCACGGTAGCAAGCAAAAATATTATCATAAAATCATTGGTTGTAATTCTCGTTTGGATACTTTGCAAGCTGCAATATTGAATGTAAAACTAAAATATTTGGATTCGTATATTGAAAAACGCCGAAAAGCAGCACATTACTACACCTCGCAACTACAAGATTTAGAACAAATTATAACTCCTATAGAAAACGAATATTCTCTACACACTTACCATCAATATACATTGAAAATAATTGACGGCAATCGCAATGCCTTGAAAGAATACTTAAATAAAAAAGATATTCCAGCGATGATATACTACCCCGTACCACTTCATAAGCAGGAGGCATTTACCACAATAGCACGCTCACACTCAACATTGGAAATATCAGAGAAACTCTCCGAACAAGTATTGTCTTTGCCAATGCACACCGAACTAACAAAAGAGCAACAAGATTATATCATAAAAGCAATTAAAGATTTTTTTGAGGAAAATAATTCATAAAAATTGTTAGTATCACGTTGTTTCTATACTTCCAATTCTAAATTATATCTAAAACACTTACTTTATAAACAAATCCCTAACTTCAACACACACACAGATGGTATAATAGAGCCTAATGTCGTATTATGAATAGTAGTTGTGGGCTTTACATATTCGGCAGAATTTTCAGTCAGCACTTTGATGGAGACATCCCCTTTCCCAAAA
>ONOZ01000127.1 GCA_900319595.1 uncultured Bacteroidales bacterium
AAGCAAAGATTTTAATTCATCGGTTTCTTTTCTTAAAGATAATATTTGTTCTGCTTGTGTAATAGGCAGATTATATGCACTACGCACATTTACATATACAGTTTCTGATTTTCAAAATCTATTTCTTTGTCTAATTGGTTTATAAAATCTTCATACAAATCTGTTTCTACATCTCCTAACTCATATTCCTTACGTGCATCTTTTTTTATTTCTTCCACCCATAATCTTCTGGCTGTTACATAGTCTTTGTGTATGATATCTGCTTGTTCAGGTGTAATTTCGCCAATTCCATAGTAGTTACAAATCATTTTGTATGACCATGTCCAACGATATTCATTATAGTTGTCATGGGCTTGTCTAAAAAATTCTTTGATTTGTGATATGTTATAAATCTTACCCTTTAATATATTTTCCTTCAAACGAAGCTCTTCCGATTCTGGTATTAACAAGCCGGACATATCTATCCAATTGCCTAATCCTACATTGGATTTTGGTTTTTCCAAATTATGACGTTTCAAAACCGCACCCATATATATACGAAGTGCAATGTCATAATATTTTATACCCTTGTCCAAAGCCGATTTCTTGATTACGTATTCATGAAAATTATACGATGATACATTGTCGCCAGATGCCATTTTTAGATTTTCTAATATCTTTTTACCCTCCAATATCTCACCAACGGAAAATGGACTCAACCAATCAAAATTGACAATACTTTTTTGGCTTGTTTTAGGTCGTTTATCTCTTTTTGGCCATTTGCGAATATCACGATAAAGTTCAACAGTGGTTAGATTTCTTCCTGGCACCAAATACATAATATCACCTAACGCTATCAAATAAGAAAATGGTAAATTACGAGTATCTGGATGGTGCATAAGTTTTCCTATACATACAGAAAAAGTTCCTATTGTCGCAGGCATAAGAATATAGGCACCGCTTGCGGTTTTTGTTCCTCTTTCCAATTTGCCATAATGTATAGGCCCCATCTTATAGGCATGGTTACTAAAATTGGTTGCCGAGCCAGCATTATAAAAAGAAAACTGCCCACCTATTAGTAATGAACTCTTATGATGTGATGCAGAGAAAGGGCCACAAAAAGCCGCACAAGCCTCTCCATTAGACATGTAACTATTTGCAAAAAACACGCTAGCAGAAGCGGTAAAGCCGTTACTAATTTCACAACATTCACCCACAAAACAGTTTTCCATCTTAACGCTGTTAATAATCTTTGATCCGTCAGATATGATGGAGTTTTCACAAATAACACCTGTCCCAATAAATACAGTAGAGCCTTCAGCAGAAAGTATTGTACAGTTGCTAAGTCTTGATGCCCCCGATACTTCGCAACAATCTAAAATAATGGTATTTGTAATTTCTTTACTGTTTATTATTTTTACTTTGTTACCAACAAATGCCGTTTTGACAGATTTATTTATTGCCATATCCTGCTGCAACATGGTATAGAGTCTTTCTCTTATTGCTTCGTCGGCATGATATTTTATCATAAAATCTGCTATTTGGCTATTGAGTTCTCTATGAAGGAAAATGTTGCCCTTTCCCATTTCGTTCAAAACGGCAATAGTCGTTCCTTCACCAAACGTGGCCTTTTCATCGGTTTGCATTGTGCAGATATTAGAAACGTAACAATCATTACCAATATGATAATTATTTATAAAATTACTAATATTTTCTATAAGACAATTATCACCTATGATAACATTGCGTAACGTTGCGTTGTTTATACCTGAATGTTTATAAAAATCTTTACTTATTTCTATATTCTTTTCAGTTTTTCCCAAATAAATATCACCATAAAACATAACGCGGTGAAAAAATTTAGGACTAAATCCTTCTTTTACCCATACATTATCCCAATTCTCTGCCCAACAATCATTACTTTGTAGAACCTTTACTTCCTCCTTTAAAAGATTTCGGTATTCCATGTTTTTTAAGACTTTTCAATATATACAAAGTGCGAACCGTAACGCTCAAAAGCTGCTTTTTCTAATTCCTCTTGATGATTAGGATGAGCAATAGATATAAGAAGTTTTGCACGTTCTTGCAAGCTTTTTCCATAAACATATATTGCTCCGTATTCGGTTACAATCCAATGAATCATTGAGCGTGGGGCACCACCAATGGCACCTTCTTTTAAAGTGTTTACTATTTTACTTTCGCCCTTATTTGTAGCACTTGGCATTGCCATTATGTTCATTCCACCTTTACTTAAAGCCGCTCCTGTAACAAAATCTAATTGTCCTCCAATCCCACTAAAAAACTTTGTACCAATACTTTCTGCACAAATTTGTCCCGTAATGTCTATTTCCAAAGCAGAATTGATAGCCGTCATTTTAGTTTGTTGTGCAATTATGCGTGGATCATTTGTATAGCCTACGTCCATTATTCTAACAGATGCGTTATTGTCAATGAAATCATATAATTTTTTCGTACCCATAGCAAAAGTAGATACAACCCGTGAGCGATTCAAAACTTTATTTGCTCCATTGATTACCCCCTTTTCTATTAGAGGCAAAACTCCATCGGAAAACATCTCAGTATGAATACCTAAATTTTTATGATTTTCCAAATGTTTCAAAACCGCATTAGGAATAGCTCCAATACCCATCTGCAAGCATGCTCCGTCTGCAATCAATTCGGCTACATGTCTTCCTATTGCGTCTTGCACTTGGTCAGGTTCGGCAATAGGTGCTTCATGTATAGGAGTATCATCTTCTACAAAGATATCTATCATAGACATAGGTATAACACTATCACCGAAACTTCTTGGCACATTAGGATTTACAACAGCAATAACAGTATGTGCATTTTCCACAGCTGCTAATGTCGCATCAACGCTTGTACCCATAGAAACAAAGCCGTGTTCGTCAGGTGGTGTTACTTGTATCATCACAACATCACAAGGTAATACTTTGTCTCTATACAATTTCTGTGTATCCACTAAATTGACTGGGATGTAATCTGCATAACCAGATTGGACTGCTTTACGAACATTTTTGCCTACAAAGAAAGCATCGTGTCTGAAAACTCCCGCAAATTCTTCCGATGCGTATGGTGCAGGTCCTTCGGTATGAAGATGATGGATATACACGTTACAAAATTCTCTATTTTTACCTCTTTCACACATTGCTTGTATAAGACACTGCGGTGCTGCCGAAACTGAAGAAATGTGAATATGGTCTCCTGATTTTATTACCTTGACTGCCTCACTTGGAGTAACGGTAGAATAAGTTTTTGCCATAATATAAATGTTTATTTTATTTGATTATTATTTATCTTTCTATATTAAACTATTGGAAATTGCAAATTTAAATAAAAAAAATAGAAGCACATAATTTTTAGCTAAAAAAGATTATCTTGCAAAATTATGATATTTTTCGGTTCTTAGTAATAAAAGAAGAAAATTTTAGGCATAAATTACTTTTTTTTCAAAAAGAAATTGTATATTTGCACTTGTAATCATACATATAATACATAGGTATATGAAAAAGAAAATTTTATTGATAGTTTTGAGTTTAATATTTGTTTTTCCGACGTTTGCGTGGGACTTATTGACTCCTAACAAAGAATATTTAGCAAATGTTTTATCTGTAATGGAAACCATAGATAAAGGAGAGGAGCATTTGGATGCGGGAGACGCCTGGGAGGTTCCTTTGGACGGATATGATTCAATTGTAACTTATTCAGGAGTTTTTATTTTTCAAGATAAGAACGACAAAACAAAGTATCATAAATACACAATCACATTTGATCCATTGGGAGGAGCTGGAGGTGTTAGTTGTCATGTAGATATAGATGCTCCAAACATAGAGCAATATACCGAAGATGGAGTAATTAGGAAAAAGATAGAGTTATCTGATAAAGAAGTCCAGACGATAGATTTGAAAGTCAAAGGCGGAGAAGATGATTATATGTATGAATGGTTTCCTTTGGACGAGGCAGACGGTCAGAATATGATTGGAGATGTTACAAAAGATAATATACAAATACTTGCAAAACCAAATACTTCTTGCTATTATGTGATAAAATCTATGAAGCAAGAAGATTGGAGTATAGTATATAATGGTAATTTTGAAGAAGGGAAGAAGGGTTTTTGGTCATCATACCTCTATACAACACAAGCACATGGTACAGATTACAGTCAAGGTTTGGGACCAGAGGGAAGATATACTGTTGGCACAAACCCTAATTATTATCATCAAAATTTTTGTTCTCCTACAGGTCATGGCAATATGTTAATAGCGAATGGCTCACCTGGTACAGATGTTGTCGTATATTCTGCTACTTTTGATGTAGAGCCAAACACCAACTATATGGTTCGTTTTGAGGCAGTCAATGTTTCGGATTGTAAAATTAATGAACTTGCCGAGTTTAAGTTTAGAATAAATGGCAAAGACTATGGGCAATATGTTAAAGTTAATCAACAAAAATGTGGTACATGGGGTCAATTTGACGAAGTGTGGAATAGTGGTGATGATACGTTGATAAAGATTGAAATTATCAACAGATGTACAGAAAAAAGTGGTAATGATTTTTGTATAGACAATATAGAATATATGCGTTTGTGTACTTCATACGATACAGTACTGATTGTCAATGATGTATCTATTCATGAAGAGGCTACAATATGTAGTAATGATACGTTCTATTATGATGGACAGGCTTATACATTTCCTTTTGATAACGAACCATTGAAAGAAGAGTATACTTTTACAAGAACAGAACGAGACCCCGATGGTTTTGAAATTCCTTATACAATGACACTGCACGTGGATACTGCAACAGTAACAGAAATATATGATACAATTTGCGAAGGAGATTTTATATTGTTTGGAGGAGCAAACCGTTTTGAGGCTGGTGTGTATAAAGAAGAATTGAAAACGTGGAAGGGTTGCGATTCTATTGTATATCTCCATTTAGAAATGAATCCTAATGTAAGAAAAACTATTTATGACACAATATTTTCTTGGCAAGATTATGAATTTGGAGGAATGAATTTAGGTTCTTCGGGTTCTTATCAACATACATTTCAAAGTTGGCACGGTTGTGATAGTATAGTTACATTATGGTTGAAAGTCTTTGACAAAGTTTATATATCTGATGAAGTATGCGGACAAGACGAGTATTTGTTTGGAAATCAAATTTTGACACAGTCAGGGGTGTATAACGACACTCTTAAAGCAGCAAATGGCAATGATAGTATTGTTGTATTATCTTTGACAATACATCCAACGTATAATGATACCATTTGGGCGGAAATAGGTCCTGGTGTAACGTATAATCGTCATGGATTCAATGAAACAGAAAGCGGAGTATATACTCACGATACTTTGTCTATATATGGTTGCGATTCTACTTTTACTTTGGTGCTGACAGCTATTACTCCTGTTGAAATATGGATGCCTAATGCTTTTACGCCTGGCAGTGATAATAATAATACATTTTTTGTAATACCCGTTCAAGAAGATGTAGAAATAGAAAGATTTTCTATTTATAATCGTTGGGGTAGTTTACTATTCGAAACTTCGGACATAACGGTTGGTTGGGACGGCAAGTATAAAGGGGAAATTTGTCAGCAAGGTGTATATCTTTATGATGTAATCTATTATAAGAAGGGCGTTAAAGCCAAAACTTATAGAAAGACGGGCGAAGTCGTCCTGTATAGGTAAATGATTGATAGCCAAAGTAGAAAATATATTGGTAGATAAAAACTGCCCATATTAAGAAAAAATTTATTACTTTTGCATTACGTTTATTTGATGGAATATAATAACAAAACGATATGAGAAATACGTTATATATAATTGCATTTTTGTTGTATGTTGCTTGTTTTTGTAGTATTGATACATTGCAAGCACAAACTACATACGATGTAGAAGAAGAAATTCAGCAGGGGAGTTGTTATACCATCTATAAAGATAATGGTGATATAGATACCGTGCTGACCTACTCGGGAGTTTTTGGATACAAAGGTAAGACTTACAAAATTACAGTCAAGATTGACAACGAAGATGATTTGGCTTGCAATCCTAATTTGAAATATAGAATTAAGAAAAAGTGGCTTGCTCAATATGCAGATGACCCTACAGTCGGTGAGGACGAATATTATGAAGATTTGGTTTCCAACCTTACGAACGGAATCTTGCATGTTTCTACCGATAATGATATTTATGTAGAGGTTTTCTTTGATAATGATGCCGAATTAGATTTTGAGTGGAGTGCAGAGGAAAATGGTAATTATGCAAACATACTTTCTCCTACAGAAACAATCGTAAATATAAAAAGTTCGCCTAAAACTAATGCCGTTTATAATTTGCGTACAACACAAACGGCAAGTAAAGATGATTATGAGATGGTTTATAATGGCAATTTTGAGGAAGGAAATTGGGGCTTTACGAGTGATTTCCATTATTTGTCAAAAGAAATGAATCCAGGTGGAATTTTTCGTACTTACTTTCCAGGAGCACCTTCTACGTATGCAATAGGTACTTCAGATGAGAGTAACACACAATGGTTGCACCCATCAGATTTTTTTGGACTGTCATGGACATGTATGCCACCTAAATCTTCTGGACTTTATTTGTTTGGTGATGGGGCAGCCACAGGAGGCATTGCAAAAGATGAGATAGTTTATAAATCAACATTTACTGTTCAAAAAAATACTACCTATATATTTCAAGCTAAATTTGCAAATCTACATGCAGGAATATCTCCTACACAAAAAGGAGTGCCACCTATACAGAAAGGAACGATGTTTGCAAAGTTTCGTTTTGTGGTTAATGGAGAAAACTATTCAGACGAAAATGTTGATGCCGATGGGACATATCACCTTGACTCACAGTTAGGCGAATGGCAGACACTTTATTGTGTTTTTAATAGTGGAGATAAAGATTTGGCAACTATTGAAATTCATAATAGTGGAATTACGGATAACGGCAATGATTTTTGTATAGATGATATATCGTTTTTAAAACATTGTCAAACAGATACGAAAAT
>ONOZ01000178.1 GCA_900319595.1 uncultured Bacteroidales bacterium
AATTTTCTTTGTAATTACAAAAATTTTTACTGTATTACGCGCGCGCGTATCATTATATATATACACCATTTCTCAAATCACTACTTTTTTTGCTGTAATTAGTGAATTTTTTAGTGTAGATTTTTAGTTGATTACTGTAATTATGAAATTTTTTGCAGTAAAAAATGGCGTTTTTAATGTAATTATAAAATTTTGTTGTAAATTTGCTGGCGTAATTACTGGAATTAGTAAATTGAATACAGTAATTAGTGTTTGGAATGCAGTAATTGGTAATTGAAATACAGAAAAACATAAAAAAATATGTGTAATAATGACGATAAAATCAGAATTACAAAGGAATTTCACTTCGAAATGAGCCACTGTCTTAACAATTACAACGGCCTTTGTAAGAATATACACGGACATAGTTACAAATTATTCGTCTGTGTACTCGGAAAAATTTGCCAAAATCAGAATTCAGAAGATTATGGTATGGTAATGGATTTCTCAAAACTCAAAAAAATTGTACAAAATCAGATTCTGGAAGATTTAGATCACGCACTGATGATTGAAATTCACTCGCCATTCTATCAAAATGTGAAAGCAATGGACCTAAAAAAGAAAGTAGTCGATTTTCAACCCACTTGCGAAAATTTAGTTCTCTACATAAAAAACGAAATTCTCAAATCACTGCCGCAAAATCTGGAACTGTTCAGCGTAACTCTCTACGAAACCGCCTCTTCTCACGCAACATGGTGTAAAATTGACAATTTGTAGCACTATTCTCTCACGTACGCGCGCGCGTATCATTATATATATAGAAAAATTCAGAAGAAATTTTACGCTTGCTTGATAACGTCGGCGTGGTTACTCTGAAAAATTTAGTGGTGTTAAAAAAAATTGACCTGAATACTGTAACCCGTGCTTATTTTCGTGTAGGTAATTTGAATTTGCGTGTCTCCAGCGTCAGCAAATCTATAATCAGTAGAGTGTCTTTTAATATCACGCCACTGTTTGTTAGAATCTTTATAGCCTCGTTTGTTTGTAGTGAAGCAATTACACAAGGCAATACACCAATCACTCCTTTGCTGGAATTTTTTTGTGTAATCATCGCTTTTTCGTCAGGATACAATACACGATAATCTGAACTCGGTTTGCCCAAATTTAACACCGCTAACTGCCCTACTGTATTCCCTATCGTGCCGTGTATAAACGGTTTATCCAATGCTACACACGCATCGTTGATTACATATCTCGCCGCATAGTTATCTGTACAGTCCATCACAATGTCATAATTCTTTATAATCTCTTCTGCATTGCTGGCATCCAAATAACAATTATATGGAATTATTTTCACATTAGAATTTAGTTTTTGCAGTGTTTTCTGAGCCAAATACAGTTTTTGCTGACCTATCTCCTCTTCTCGATACAATATTTGCCGTTGTAAATTTGTTAAACTCACAATATCCTGCTCCACTATCCCTATCTGACCAACTCCCGCCGCTGTTAAATACAACGATACCACACTTCCAAGTCCCCCAACGCCTACTACGAGAATTTTTGCCTGTTTTAATTTCTCTTGTTTCTCAATTCCAAAATCTGGTAACACAATCTGGCGTTGGTATCTCTCAATTTCGCTCGGTGATAACATATTTTTATGATTTTTTATCTGTTTTGTAATCGTTTAGCAAAGATAATAGAAAATTTTTATATGATACACAAATCTCCAATACTTTATTTATTGGTGTCGTTCCAAGAAAAAAATCAATAAATTTTCGTCTGCTTTTTGTGATGTTTGGAAAAAATATTGTAAATTTGCAACTTTGAGTAACGAATTGTGTATATATGGAGACGATTTTAAGCGGTATGCGACCAACTGGAGATTTGCATTTAGGCAATTATTACGGGGCGTTGCTGAATTTTGTAAAACTTCAAGAAAAATATGACTGCTATTTCTTTATTGCAGATTTCCATCTTTTGACTACACATCCGAATCCAGCAGATCTAAATAATAATGTACGGAAAATACTTGCTCAATATTTAGCATGTGGGCTTGACCCCGATAAATCCACAATTTACGTCCAAAGTTCTGTACCTGAAGTTGCTGAATTGTATATGTATCTCAATATGATTACATATGTGGGCGAATTAGAGCGAACAACTGCTTTTAAGGAGAAGATTCGTCAAAATCCTAACAATATTAACGCCGGTCTTTTGACATATCCTTCGCTTATGGCCGCTGATATTTTACTCCATCGAGCTAATAAAGTTCCTGTTGGTAAGGATCAGCAACAGCATTTGGAAATTACACGTGATATTGCCGAAAGATTTAATCGTATGTACAAACAAGACTATTTCCCTTTGCCACAGGCATTCAATTTTGAGAGAGAATTAGTGAAAATTCCTTCACTTGATGGCAATGGAAAGATGAGTAAATCTTACGGAGAGCAGGCAACGATATATTTAACAGACGATACGAGCGTATTAAAAAAGAAAATAATGAAAGCAAAGACGGACGAAGGACCACAAAGTCCAAATTCGCAAAAGTCGGTTGAGATAGAAAATTTGTTTTCTTTGATGCGTTTGGTATCAAAACAAGAAATTGTGCAACAATTTGAAGACTCATACAACGATTGTAGCATAAGATATGGTGATATGAAAAAACAATTGCTACAAGATATGGATTTGTTCCTTGCTCCTTTGAGGGAGAAAATCAAAGAATTGTCTTCAAATGAAACATATTTGAATAAGATTATACATATTGGTGCAGAGAAAGCAAGAGAATCTGCAAAGAAAACAATAAGAGAAGTAAGAGAGATAATAGGATTTAAAATATAAACAATTAAATATAACTTAATATGTCAGGACATAATAAATGGAGTACCATTAAGAGAAAAAAAGGTGCATTGGACGCAAAACGTTCTAAAATATTTTCCAAAATCATTAAGGATATAACAGTTGCAGTAAAGGAAGGCGGACCAGACCCAGATAGTAACGCACGTTTGCGTCTTGCTGTACAGAATGCGAAAGGTGCAAATATGCCTAAAGATACACTTCAGCGTGCTATCTCTAAGGCTTCTGATAAAGGAACTGCCGCTTTGCAAGAAATAACATTTGAAGGCTACGCTCCGCATGGTATTGCTGTATTTGTGGAATGTCTTACTGATAATAATAATCGTACTGTGGCTAATGTACGTAGTATTTTCAATAAATTAGGGGGTAACTTGGGAACAAATGGTTCTCTTTCTTTCTTATTTGAGCGTAAAGGCGTTTTTCAAATCAAAATTGGCGAAAGAGATGCTGAGGAATTGGAAATGCAGTTGATTGATGCCGGTGCAGATGAAATAGAGCAAGACGAAGAGTATTTTACAGTCTATACTAAGATGGAAGATTTCTCTAATATGAACAAGGCTTTGGAAGAAGTGGGCATTGAAGCTGAAAGTGCAGAATTGCAACGCATACCTAACAATACCACGGAGTTAAGTGTAGAAGATGGGTTGAAAGTTTTGAAACTTGTTGAAACAATTGAGGAAGACGATGACGTACAAGCAGTTTATCATAACTTAGAAATAACTGACGAATTGGCTGCTGCACAAGAATAAATTTGATTTCAAATTGGTAATGAAACTATTTCTTGTACCAACTCCAATAGGTAATTTAGAAGATATTACATTCAGAGCGATAAGGACACTAAAAGAAGTATCGTTAATACTTTGCGAAGATACAAGAACGTCCTTACCGCTCTTAAAACATTATGATATTCACACGCCCTTGCAGTCCCATCATTTGTTTAATGAACACGAAACGCTAAATAATGTCATTCAGCGATTGAAAGCAGGAGAAAACATCGCCTTAATAACAGATGCAGGGACGCCAGCAATATCAGACCCGGGATTTCTTTTGGTTAGAGAGTGTATCAAAGAAAATATTGAAGTGGAGTGCCTTCCCGGAGCAACGGCGTTTGTCCCTGCTTTGGTGGATTCGGGATTTGCTTGTGAGAAATTTTGTTTTGAGGGATTTTTACCTCACAAGAAAGGTAGGCAATCGCGGCTCAATGAATTAAAAGACGAAAAACGTACGATAATATTTTATGAGAGTCCATTTAGAGTAGGAAAACTTTTAGCAGAATTACAAGATACTTTTGGCGATGATAGAAAGGTTTGTGTTAGTAGGGAAATTAGCAAAAAATTTGAGCAACACATACGCGGAACTCTTAAAGATATTGCATTGAAATATAAAGATAAGGAAGTAAAAGGGGAAGTTGTTGTTGTTTTATCTGCAATAGACAAAGAAGAAAAAGAAAAGAAAATATCCACTAATAAATATAAAAATTTAGAATAATAGATACAATTAAAAGATTCTGACTTTAAAGTTGTTTGTTCTATAAGATTTGTATAATGTTCAAGTGCAAATCTTTTTTTG
>ONOZ01000047.1 GCA_900319595.1 uncultured Bacteroidales bacterium
AGTGAAAATTTCAAAAAAATAAATGCGAAAAAATAATCAAGTGAAATAAAAATACTAATCACAAGAAAAAAATTTTTTATCACGCAGAAAAATAAAATAATCACAAGAAATAATTTAGGTGATAACAAAAATAAAAAATACAAGGATAAGTAATAATCTAAAAATCTCATTATCAGATATATAATAATGGCATAGAAAATATACAAAAGACTATTGTATATAATTATGGTCGTAGGTAAGAATGTAGTTTTATATATGATTCTTATTTTTTATAACTCACAGCAAACGTTTTTTAGATTCCAATTTTTTTTGCTGTAAATTGCAATAGTAGTTTATAATTATTATTGTCAGAAGTGCAAATTTCTATTATTTAGATTCTAATTCCTTCTAATTTAAGCAAGGCGATTTTGTTTTTAGTTCCACCTCCATAACCCGTTATTGAGCCATTGCTACCAAGAACTCTGTGGCAAGGGACAATAATACAGATAGGATTCCAACCAACAGCACCGCCCACTGCCTGTGCTGACATCTTATTTATACCTTTTTGCATAGCAATCTTATCTGCTATGGATTTGTACGAGGTAGTTGTGCCATAAGGAATTTTTTGCATTATATCAGATACTTGTTTTCTAAAAGGAGTTGCGTTAAGTAACTTATAATTAGGACTAAATATAGGAATATTGCCACTAAAATAACAATCTAACCAATCTATTGTCTGTTGGAAAATTGGCAGTAACTTTTTTGTGCAATCCGTTGGTAGTTTATAAATATCTTTTGATTTACCAAAACATAGACATGTCAAACTCTCCCCATCGGAAGCCATCAACATATCATCAAACCCATTAGGAGTAGAATATTCCCATATATAATTCATACTAAATGAAAATATATTGAATTATAGTTACTTCTCCCTAAAATATACTGTAATAGGAACGCCGTGGAAATTGTAAAACTCTCTTAGTCTATTCTCACAAAAACGCACATATTCGTCTTTAACGTATTGAGGTAAGTTGCAATAGAAAACAAATTGAGGATAAGGAGTTTTTAATTGTGTTATATATTTTATTTTGATACGTTTGCCTTTATATTCTGCAGGAGGATTTTCTTCTTTTACAATAGGTAAGATTTCTTCATTTAATCTGGAAGTTGGAATCTTACGTTTGCGATTTTCATACACCTCTCTTGCTGTCTCCAAAACTTTAAAAATTCGTTGTTTATTTATAACGGAAGTAAAAATGATAGGAACATCTGTAAAAGGTGCGGTTTTACGGCGAATTTCCTCCTCAAATTTTTTCATGGTATTAGTTTCTTTTTCAACTTTATCCCATTTATTAACGCAAATTACCACTCCTTTATTATTTCTTTCACATAAAGACAAAATATTTAAGTCTTGTGCATCAAAACCTACCGAAGCATCTACAATAAGAATGCAGACATCAGACATTTCTAACGAACGTATGGCTCGCATTACAGAATAGAACTCAATATTTTCTTTAACGGCAGACTTTTTTCTTAATCCAGCCGTATCAACTATAACAAAATCAAAGCCAAATAGATTATAACGAGTATTGATGCTATCTCGTGTTGTGCCAGCAACATCTTTTACTATATTGCGGTCTTGATTAGTTATCATATTGATAAAAGAGGATTTTCCAACATTTGGTCTTCCTACAACGGCAAGATGAGGTAAATCGGCCTCTTCGTCTGTAAATGTTTCTTTATTTGTAAAGTCTTTCACCAATTCATCTAATAACTCACCAGTACCACTTCCGTTGGCAGCAGATATTTCAAATAAATCCCCCAAGCCTAATGAGTAAAACTCAGGCACTGTCATGGATTTTTGAAAACTATCAACCTTATTGACTACGAGCAATGTCTTTTTCCTACTTCTTCGCAAAATATCAGCAACATCTTCGTCCATAGAAGTCAAACCTTCTTTGGCATCAACAAGAAAAAGGATTACGTCTGCTTCCTCAATCGCAATTCTGACTTGTTGGCAAATTTCTTTTTCAAAAACATCATCGCCGCCAATCATATAGCCACCCGTGTCAATAACACTAAATTCTTTGCCATTCCAATTGCTTTTGCCATAATGCCTATCGCGGGTTACTCCACTTGTTGGGTCAATGATGGCACTTTTTGTACCCGTCAAGCGATTGAAAAGAGTACTTTTGCCAACATTTGGTCGTCCTACTATTGCTACTATATTACTCATTTTTGCAAATATTAGATAGATTTGTGCATATACAAAAAGCCAATTTCCTTATCGTCCAAAAAGCGATATTGTCCGCGTAAAAGGTTTTTCTTTGTCAGACCTGCAAAATAGACTCTGTCCAACTTTTTCACCTCATATCCCAAAGCCTCAAATAAACGTCTGATAATGCGGTTTTTGCCAGAGTGGATACTTACTCCAATTTTCTTTTTATCTAAAGGAGTGTTGTTAAGCCAGTTGATATCATCTACTCGCATTTCCCCATCTTCCAATTCAATACCTTCTAATAACTTGTGCATATCTTCTTTTAATAATGGGCGATCTAATTCTGCATTATAAACTTTGGAAGCACCATAACTTGGGTGTGTAAGTTTCTTTGTAATTTCGCCATCATTAGTCAAAAGCAATAACCCCGTAGTCATACGGTCTAAACGCCCGACAGGATAAACTCTTTCTCTGCAAGCACCGTCAATTAACTCCATAACGGTTTTTCTTTGTTGCGGGTCGTCAGAGGTTGTTATGTATCCCTTTGGCTTATTCAATAGAATATATATTTTCTTCTCGTTTCTAAGTGTGCGTCCGTTGTATTTCACTACATCGCCAGGCTGGACTTTGTATCCCAATGTAGTAATAACTTCATCATTTACCTTTATAACACCTGTTGCTATCAAAACATCGGCCTCTCTTCTCGAACAAATACCAGCATTTGCAATATACTTATTCAAACGTATAGCCTTATCTTCTTTTTTCGGCTGAATTTGATTTGGAGTTGTTAAGCTGCGTTTCTCAAATATTCTTTCGCCATTCTCATTATACTTTATACGTGGGCGTCTTGTAGGAGAGTTTTCTCTTTTATACTCTTCAAACGCACGCCTCCTATTTAGAGTACGTTGAGGTTTGTTATCTTCAACATGTTTTCTGCTATCCCTTCTGTCAGAATGCTTTTCTAATTTTGAGAACCTGCTCTCTTTTTTAGCAAAAGACTTTTCGTTATTTGAAAAATTATTTTCTTTATCTGCAAATCTCCTACCATTTCTATTAGGTTTCTTTCCATTGCTTTCAAAAGACTTGTTATCATTTTTGAACGACTTGCTTTCTCGAGAATATCTGTCTTCCCGACGATTACTGCTACGATTGTTTTCTCTGTTCCAATCGTGATTGTTTCTCTCTCTCATATAATTAAAACTATCTTAAAATCAAGTTGCAAAGTTACTCACTTTATTTGAATTAGCAAAAAAAATAAAAATATTTATTCAAAAATTTGGTAGTTTAAAACATTCATTGTAATTTTGCAACTTGAAAACAGAATGCGGGGTAGAGCAGTGGTAGCTCACCGGGCTCATAACCCGGAGGTCGTTGGTTCGAATCCTTCCCCCGCTACTTTCTTTTTTATAGACGGCACTATTCTTTTCGGAATGAATAATCAAAACAATAAGAAATCAACAAAAAATAAGTTTTCCAAAACAGACAGAGAAGTAAATAACTCTGAAGGTGAAGTTTTGTTATCAAAAGACAGCGAAAATGTTGGTAGAGTTGTTACTTCAACAGGTTCATTCTATGTGGTGAAAACACATGCTAACGAGTTGATTAGTTGTGTTGTTAAGGGTAAATTTAGAATTGCGGGCATAAAAACAACAAATCCCGTAGCAGTAGGAGATATGGTGCATTTTGTTCGTAAAGATAATAGCGAATTTGCACAAATTGACCATATTTTTGAAAGAAAAAATTATATCATTCGCAAAAGTGTAAATTTATCTAAACTATATAGCATTGTTGCATCTAATATTGATATGGCGTTTTTGATTGTTAGTTGCAAGGAACCTCAAACTGATACCATGTTTATTGATAGGTTTCTTGTAACGGCAAATGCTTACAATGTACCTTGTACAATAGTTATAAATAAGACCGATATTTATGATGAAACTTCGCAAATGTACGCCGCTTATATAACAGATATTTATGAAAATATTGGGTATGAGGTAATCTATACAAGTGCAATGTCGGGGTTGGGCATAAAAAATCTGAAAGATAGGTTAAAGAATAAAATTTGTTTGTTTAGTGGTAATAGTGGAGTAGGTAAAAGTACGCTTATCAATATACTTTGCCCGTCTGCTAAACAAAAAACAGCTGAGATTTCTTCTAGTCATCATAGCGGTAAGCATACCACGACTTTTGCAACAATGATTCAGCATGAGGATATCAATATTATAGATACGCCAGGTGTGAAATCTTTTGGTATTGTGGAGTTTAAAAAAGAGGAGTTAGCACTTTATTTCCCTGAGATGAAAAAGCGTTTGGAAGATTGC
>ONOZ01000224.1 GCA_900319595.1 uncultured Bacteroidales bacterium
ATAACAGGAGCTCCAACTTTCATTGCTTGGTCCATTACTTTGCAGATTTTCCATGCAAAACTCTCACCTAACGAACCTCCTAATATAGTAAAATCTTGAGCAAAGACATATACTAAACGTCCGTCTATGGTTCCATATCCTGTTACGACACCGTCTGACAAAAATTCTTTCTTTTCCATACCGAAATTGGTACAGCGGTGCGTTACAAACATATCAAATTCTTCGAAACTTCCTTCATCTAAAAGTAAAGCAATTCTTTCTCTTGCTGTTAATTTACCTTTTGCATGCTGTGATTCAATTCGTTTTTCGCCGCCCCCCAACTTTGTCTGAACTCTGAGGTCTAGCAATTGTTTTATTTTATCTTCAAAAGCCATAATGTTATAGTGTTTTTTATTTCTTACAACAAAATTCCGTTAATACGCCAAATGTAGATTTAGGATGCAAAAATCCTATCATCAACTCTTCTGCACCTTTACGCGAATGCTCATCTATCAGGTGTACTCCTTTGTTTTTAGCGTCCTCAAGAGCGGTGTCGGTATCTTCAACTGCAAAAGCAATATGATGAACTCCTGCACCTTTTTTCTCAATGAACTTTGCGATAGGACTATCTTCGCTAGTTGCCTCCAACAACTCAATTTTTACCTCTCCAATTTTTAGAAAAGCGGTTTTTACCTTTTGGTCTGCTACCTCTTCTATGTTGTAGCATTTTAATCCCATTACTTCTTCCCAATACTTAATAGCCTCTTGTAGATTTTCTACGGCTATTCCAATGTGTTCAATGTGTGTAGGTTTCATCGTTATTTAAAATTATTTAGTTTATATTACCTTATTTATTTTACTTCTCTATTTAAACTATATGCAATACTTTCTAACTGCATAAGCAAATCCCTTTTAGATTTCTTAGGAGAATACAAAAAGCAGTCAATCATAATAAAATCTTTAGTTGTAGGGTTTTGAAAGCAATAATTTACAAAAGGACCTCCCATGAAATCGCCAAAAAGTCGCCAAAGTCCTCTTGTTTCAATGGCAATTATGTTATTGATTTTTACGGTATCTATATAAATATCAAATCTCTCCTCTGTACCCATATAAGAGTCCTTTGCAGGTCCAGGTATATTTTGTTTAGCAATTTGATTTCTTATGTCAATAATTTTTTCTTTTTTTAATAAATCCTGTGAAGTAAATGGCATTTTGTAAATCATTATACCATAACTTTCATTTTTTGTTTCCTTGCGAATCCAAAAGAAATCGTTTTTGCCATTTTTATTTATATCGCTTTGTTTGGCTAAATAAAAGTCAGAAGATATAGTAAGTTTTATATCAAATGTATTCTGAATTTGTTGTGTTAGTTGAATGTTTTCGTCTCTTTTAAAAGCATTGAATATTCTATCGTGTTCATTTTTATAGAATTGTTTTTTTATAGTAGGGGAGAACTGAGTAAGAATACTAAACAAAGAATCTTTGTTATCAACCATCAATTTATAGACTGCTTGTGGGAATACACGTCTATTGATTTCGTTATACATTTTGTTAGGATTGCCCTTTTTGTAGTCTATTATGAGAATATTGCGGTGTTTTTGTAACATATCGGAATGAATAAACCCTTCTGTTTTCAAATGTATGACATCAAACAAAGGCTCATTTTGGTTTAATCCCTCTTGTGCCGTTTCAAATAATTTACCAATAGCATCTCTTAATTCACCTTTGTATAACTCTTCATCGGCAACCACAATCATTTCAAGTGTTTTTCCTCCCGACGATGGCAAACCCATAGTCAATTTGTCTTTAGTTGTCTGTTCTTTATTGCAAGATGTTAAAAAAGAGGCAATTATGCTTATCAATAAAATTATTCTTATCTGTTTTTTCATAACATACTAAGTTTGTGAATTGCAAAAGTACAAAAATTTCTAACAAAAGCATATTTTTTTGTTTTAATTTGTAAAAATTTTTGTATAATTTTGTTAGAACCAAAATAGATGTGATTTAAATAAAATATTTCTTGTGATTAAAAAATTTTTTTCGCATAATAATTTTCTAATCACAAGAAATATTTTTTTCGCTTAATTTCAATAAATTATAAGGCTATATTTTGATATGATAATTTATAAAAATCCATAATTTTGTAGTGCTTTTATCGTTATACTTTATTATTATAATTTTCCAGAGTCGCATCATAACTCCATCTTGGGCATTCTCCACATTTTGATTTTCGCCAAGACGAACACGACAAAGCAGTTGTACCCAAAATCAACAAGCACAATATCAATAATATCTTGTTTTTATATTTTTTATTCATTACTGCTTTACAACTTTTTTGATAACACTTTTCCCCTTGGAGTATAGTCTAACAAAATACGTGCCATTAGCAAAATTTGTCATATCAATTTCTAATGAATTGGTGCCTTTTGTAATTTTGTCAGAAAATATGCTATGTCCTAATATATCTAAAATACTGACAACACCATTATCGTTTAAGTTATTTATATAAACTGTCAATTTGTCATACAATGGGTTTGGAAATAAACTCAAATTCATTTCCATATTAGCAACCTCTTCCAAATCTACCTTGCTATCAATTCCTTCAAAATCAATGTAATAAAGACTATTTGGGTCAAGCCACTGGCGAAGTTTCTCATACGTAACATCAAACCTACCATACCAATCAACTTTATCGTAATCGGAAGCTGAGCATGAGGATATACCGCCAGATAATGTACCTATAAGCAAACCATCAATATTGAAGAGTCCGCTGCCAGAAGAACCACCTTCTGTTACCCCGTGTCCGTTTGTTGTTTTTTTCCACCTCACCATACGATGCGTATCATAATCCCAAACTCCTACGTCATAACCAATCTCTTGTATAGCACCATCGACTGTAGAAATCTTTTTAGCATCTCCGCTTGGGTGATGAATTCCAACACAGCCCTTAAACAGTTCTTCACTTCTAGACCAACCCGCCCAGTATGCATTATAACTTTGAGGGATAGAGTTTTTAAGTCTGAAAAGTAAGTAATCAGAGCTTCCTACTCCATATTTTTTATCATGTGTTAATAAATCGGCACCAACTAACGAAGAACGAGCGGGTTCTTTTTCATTATTGTTACAGCCCGATTTCTCATAGTTGAAATAGAAAATGGTTTGTGCAAAATAGCCCGTATTACTAACATCTTCAATGCAATGTCCTGCCGAAATGATATAGGGAGTATAATCTTTATTAGTATTATTAATTAATGTTCCTGTACACCAACCGCTCCTATACTCGTTTAAAGGTATCAATATTCTTACAACAGAACGCTGAACATCTCTAAAATTATTCCCTTCGCTACAATTGATATCTACATTGCACGACTCCGAATCTCTATAACCTTTGTATGGAGGGTTAAGCGTGTTGCTGTTGTATTCGTCCAATACAAAATTTTCTTTTTCAATATTTATAATTTCGTTATAAAAATAACCAATTTTGTCTATACTTAATTTTGCAGTTTCCTTTACGTTTTTAGGTTGATAATATTCTATAATCATCTCATCATCATATACATAATCTGTTGCAAAATAACCATCATTAGAATTGTTATCTGAAGTAAATGCACCAAGACATTTGCTTTTGTCGGGGTTCCACACATAAAGTTCGCAATCATTAGGTATGTAAAAATCATTTGAATAAAAATTGAGAGCAAAAGCACCTTCACTTTTAATACTTAATATATAAAGATTTGCATCAGGCAAAGATATTTTTTCTGCTCTATCAAAAAAGTTTTCTTTTATGGGTATAAGCACAGCACATGAATTAGGCTTGAATCTATTTGCTTTTTGTTCCTCTTCTTTTAATAGCATTTCAATGTCAGGCACAGGGGCTATTATAGTGTTGTTTGTATGGATTTGTACATTATCTATTTTGAACGAGCGAGGTTGTTGCTGTGTGCTTATTTGTGCGGTCGTATTTGATGCAAATACAATTATCAATGCAAAAATGGATAGGATTTGTTTTTTCATCTTTTACTTCCTTTCTTTTGTTTATGATTTATTCAATTTTCTTTATCTATTATTTGCAATATCTAATAGATTTTGATGAATCTCTCTTGCTTGCGGTATAACTAAACGGCAATTATCATTGATGATTGTATAATCGCTTTTTTCTATTTTTAGTTTTTGTGGCATTTGACTATTGATGCGTTTGACAATTTCTTCCTCTGTTTGATTATCACGTTGTTTTACTCTTTGCAAAATCAAATCAATAGGGGAGAATACGCATATAACCTTATCAAGCAGATGTTGCCAACCAATTTCATGAATAATTGCACTTTCAATTATAATATATGGACAATTTTGGTATTTAGCCCAATTTTCAAAATCAAGTTTTACTAGTGGATGTATATAATTATTTAATCTTTGCAATGCATTTGAATCATTGAAAACGATGTCTGCAAGTTTCTTTTTATCTAATTGTCCGTTAGTTATTACATCATCACCAAACAAAGTTTGAATTTGCAAAATTACCTCTTTATTTTTATAAAGTTTCTTTGCATTATCATCTGAATAATAGACAGGTACACCAAAATGTGCAAAGATTTTTGAAATTAAAGTCTTTCCACATCCCATTACTCCCGTAAGTCCTACTGTTAAAGGTTGTTGTTTTTGCATCTGCCCATATATTTTAAAAATTATTTAAACAAAATGTATTCCACTTTTTGAGGAAACACACTAACGATTTTCACATAGTTTGGGACGTTACTTATATTTATTTTTAATTTATTACCTTTAGCCATAGCCTCATCTGAACACATCACAAAGGCATTGAACTCTTTTTCGTTTATCTTAGTAAAATCCTTAATCGCCACACGATAGCGTATTTTGACTTGCTTAGGCAATACTTTTATAT
>ONOZ01000077.1 GCA_900319595.1 uncultured Bacteroidales bacterium
AAAAAAAAAAAAAAAGGCTATCAATCCAAAACATTGGAAATAAATACGACTAACAACATGACTCACTATAACATACAATTGGTTCCAAATGCAAATGTAGAGTTATCAGAAATAATATTGAAAGATACTTTTGATATATATCCCACAGTAGTAGATGATATTGTATATTTATTATGTAATGCGACTTTTTTATCTTCATATGCAACATATGAGATAATAGATAATAGTGGTAGAATATGTAAAAAAGGGAAATTGACTGCCAATAAAACACAAATAAACCTGCAAAATTTTGTTAGAGGAACATATATAATAAGGATAGAAACACAAGACGGAAATAGTAGTATCAAAAGAATTGTAAAGAAATAAAAAACTATGAAAAAGATATTGATATTTATAACATTAGCATTACCTATAATTTTAATGGCACAAGATTTAGGGCATAGAAATACGAATGCTTCACACATAAGCGGGCAGGATACGAATATTTCTACACCTTTTGCAGCAGCAACAGTAGGTTGGACTTTTCCTTTTGGAGAGATGGGCGACAGATATTTTTCATTTTTTAATATCAATGCAGATTTGGGCTGGAAAACTATTGACAATTGGTTGTTTATTGTAGATTTTGGTTTTCAGTTTGGCTCCAATAATGTGAAGAAAATGAAAGAGTATTTAGCGGCGTTGTATACTAATGCGGACAATCCAACGATTGTTGGATCAGATGGCACAGATGCTGGGGTTGTTGCTTATAATAGAAATCTTTCTTTTTCAATAGGTGTGGGCAAAATCTTTCCGATGTTTAGTTCTAACCCTAATAGTGGGTTGGAAATAACACTTATGGGAGGTATTTTGCAACATCAAATTATTTATGAGGCGACCATGAGCAAGGTTTTCCAATTAGAAGGAGATTATAGGTATGGATATGACCGTCAGATGCGAGGGCCAATGGCGGGATTGTTTGTTGGTTATAGACATATAAGTAAAAAAGCGTATGCTAATTGGTTTGCTGGCTTGCAATGGAATACTGCTTGGACTAAAATGACAAGAAAATATCAATTTGATTTAATGGGTGGCGACAACAAGAGATACACCGACCATATGCTCACATTAAAAATAGGTTGGATGTTCCCATTCTTTGGGCGTTCGTCAGATAAAATTTACTATTATTAATGATAATGTTGTAATTTTTGTATGAGATATTTGTATTTAGCATTTAGTTATTTGTTTGTCTGTGTTTGCAAAATGTTTTCCTTATTTAATAGCAAGGTTAATACAATGTGTAGAGGGCAAAAGGCAACTTGGCAAAAACTTGCTATGTTAGATACGAGTAAAAAGACTATATGGTTTCACTGTGCTTCGTTAGGGGAGTTTGAACAGGCAAGAAATCTTATAGAATACATAAAGGATAACAATAAAGATTGTCAAATCCTACTTAGTTTTTTTTCTCCGTCCGGGTACGAGATAAGGAAAAACTACAAATATGCAGATTGTGTTGTTTATTTGCCGTTTGATACACCTAAGAATGCGAAACGTTTTGTGCAGATGGCTAATCCACAAATGGTATTTTTTGTTAAATATGAATTTTGGTGGAACTATATAAAGGAATTAAAAGACAGAAAACTTTATAGTGTAAGTTTAATTTTACGAAAGGATCATTATTTATTTAAATTCTATGCCTCCTGGTATAGAAAGCAATTACAACATTTTGATTACTTTTTTGTACAAGACGATAATACATCTAATTTACTCAATTCTATTGGTTACACAAATAGTATTATTGCGGGCGATACTAGATTTGATAGAGTTTTTACTATGAGTAAGGAACAAAAAGAATTTCCTATAATAAAAAAGTTCATAAACGGCAAAAAGGTTTTTCTCGCGGGAAGTTCTTGGCCAGAGGACGAGAGGATAATAGTTGAGTCGTTGAAATATTTTAAGGATATTAAGATAATAATTGCCCCTCACTTAATTGACCAAACGCATATTGACAATCTTTTGTGTCAATTCCCTAATAGTATTACTTATTCGCAAGTGTCTAAGAATTTTTCTTTATCATACGATACGCTTATTATTGATAATATAGGGATGTTGATGTATTTGTATTCACTTTGCGATTTTGCGTATATTGGTGGAGGGTTTTCAGAAGGGATTCATAATATTTTGGAAGCCGCTGTTTTTTCAAAACCTGTCGCTTTCGGACCTAATAATCAGAAATTTAAAGAAGCAAACGACCTTATCGCGAAAGGTGCAGCAAAGCAAATAAATAATACAAATGATTTATGTAATTGGATTAGTGAATTGATTAGGAATGAAAAAGAATATGAACGTTTATCAACGATAGCGGGTACGTATGTTAGAGATAACACAGGGGCAACTGATAAAATCATAAACTATGTAGCAAAGAACCTAAAAAATTGTTTTCTATTTGTTATGTGTGCTATATTGTTTGCATCATGTTCTCCTAATAAGCATTTAAGTAAGAATGGATACTTGTTAAGTAAAAATACTATAAATATAAATAATAAAACTATTTCAAAAGGAGATATTATTAATTATATTCAGCAGGACCCAAACCATAAGTTTTTAGGATTCAAGGCAGGAATGTATATTTATTCATTATCTCGTCCTGGCGAGGATAGTCTTTGCAATTTCTTTGAGAAATATTTTTTCCGTGCTATAGGAGATAAGCCGATAGAGATAGATGATGAACAGACAGAGATGTCAATTAGAAATATTAAGACGTATTTAAAAAATCATGGGTGTTTTAATACAAACATTACAACCGAACTTTCACCAGTTAGAAGACCATATGCACCATGGAGTTACTATAAACGCAGACGTAAGGTTAATTATAATATAGATATTTATTCAAGGGCAATTATTGATACCTTTATTGTGCAAGTAGAAGACCCCAAATTGTCCAATACGGTTAATAGTCTATTGAAAGATAATACTGTAAGACGGTCAGAGTGGTATAATGAAGATAAGCTATCTGAATTACGGACGGATATTGCTCAGAAAATGTTATCTCGAGGGTATTATGCATTTAATGAAAAATATATTGTTTTTAACGTTGATACAACAGAAGGGATAGAGAAGACAAAAATTGTTATGCTCGTCAAAAATCCTACTTCTAATATTTCGGATTCATTGCAAATAGTTAGACACAAACCTTATAAAATTACGAAAATATATTTGCACCCAAATTATATTTCTCCTCAATCACCAGATTATGTGCCAAATATAGATACAGTACTGTTTTATCATAAACAACAAAAAGGATATAAGCCAACTCCTTTATATTTTATTAATAATACGACTAAACCTATTATAAAAGAAAAGACCATTATGAGAAGTATTCTTATGCAAAACAAAAATCTTTATTCTCCCGAGGCAAGCCAGAATACTTATTCTTCTCTTTCGCAACTTAGAAATTTTAAATATATAGATATTTCTTATCAAGATGTTACTAAAGCAGATAAAGATACGAACGAACTTGTATGTTTTATCAATTTGACACGAAGCAAACCTATCAATTTGACTTCTTCTTTTGAATTGAATTATTCTGCAAGCAATGAACCGATAAATGATGC
>ONOZ01000052.1 GCA_900319595.1 uncultured Bacteroidales bacterium
AGATATGTAAGTAAATAAATAAAAAGAATATTGCAATGAAAAGATTGGCATTATTAGTAACGGTTTTGATTTGTATGACAACGACATTGATGGCTCAACCTCCAAAACCACCTACGGGAATGGGTACTGGAGATAACACTCAAGACAAAACGTCAATGAATAGAGACGAAGATGTTCCTGTTGGGACTGCGACTTTGTTGATGTTGGGTTTAGGTGGGGTTGTTTTAGGTTACAAAGTTAAGAGTAGCAGAAAACAATAGAATGGCGTTGAGTAGTCGAGAATTATTTTAGTTCTAATTAAAAAAAGAGTGCAGATTTAGTAGATTTGCACTCTTTTTTGTGATAAATATGATTGCTACTACACTTATTCAATTTACTAGCATAATATATCTTATATCCAACAGAAATTCTCTTTACCCGCAACTACTTCAAAATGATATTTCACAATTCCTAAATCTATTTTTGTGTAGGGTCCCCATTTTCTTATTAGTTTGACTTTATCTCCCTGTAATTCAAAGTAAAATTTCTGTTGATTAAGTGAAGTAGGGGCCAATAAAGCGGATTGAACACCGTTAATAAACCATTCGGGTGGATTTGTTATGTTTTTAGTTACCTGTTCAAAAGTTTTTATCTTATGACTTTTACCTTGATTAATGCCATAACCTAAAGCAATTACACATACAAGTTTTTCTTCTTTATCTATTTGGATTTCATTTTTTTTCTTGCTAAACGACAATGCTACCCAACAAGTATTAAGCCCCAACTCCTGAGCTTTCAATACTAATCTTTCTCCGTAATACCCGCTATTGATTTGTAAATCTTTTGTTTTCTTACCTACGACTGCAAAGTAATTCACTGCGTTAGAGAATTTGCCATAGTGTGCTAACATAGTATCAAAAGCATTTTTGTCGTTGAGAATGAGTTGTATATTTAGACCACTTTCTCGATTACATTTTTTTACTTCGTCTTGCAAGATATTTACTTTTTCTATTTCTATAGCTCTATTAGAATATGCTCTAACGCTATGTCTTTGTTTTATAATTTCAAAAACTTCCATACCAATCAATTCTATTTTTGCAAAGATATAAAAATTATTCTATTTACTATCGTATAGTTACAAAAAAATAATATGGATTTGATATTTTGTAGCAAAAATTAGAAAAATATTTTGTAAATTTGCATTTTATGATAATAGGATTATACAAACAATTATGGAACATTTGATATTTACTGCCTTTGTTATATATACGTTATTGTTATTTGCTGTTACTTATATCACTGCACGAAAAGCAGACAGCAAAGCGTTCTTTCAGGGCAATAAGAAATCACCTTGGTTTGTTGTTGCATATGGAATGATAGGAGCATCACTTAGTGGAGTAACTTTTATGAGCGTTCCTGGTTGGGTAAATGACAGATTATTCACCTATATGTTGATGGTGGTAGGTTATTTTTTAGGTTATTTGATTATTTCATTTGTTTTGTTACCTACATATTACAAATTAAATTTGGTAAGTATATATAAATATTTGGAGACCCGCTATGGGACATATTCTCATAAGACAGGTAGTTTCTTTTTTATGCTTTCGCGTTGTTTAGGTGCTTCACTAAGAATGTTTATAGTTATAATAGTTTTGTATAATTTCGTTTTCAAACAGTGGGGATTTCCATTTGAACTGACAGTTGTTATGTTTTTAGCATTGATACTACTATTCACAATAAGAGGAGGGGTGAAAACTATTGTATGGACAGATACTTTGCAAACTACATTTATGTTAGCAGCATTGGTGATGTGCTTTATTATAGTAAGTAGACAATTAGGCTTTTCATTTTCAGGTATGATTAGCCATATAACACACTCTAATTATTTTACTTTTATAGAAACGGATTCTATGAGTAGAAATTGTTGGTGGAAACAGTTACTTGGGGGGGCGTTTATCTGTATTGCCATGACTGGATTAGACCAAGAAATGATGCAAAAGAATCTTAGTTGTAAGGACTTATGGTCAGCACAAAAGAATATGGTAACATTTTCGCTTATATTGTTCGTTGTCAATTTCTTATTTCTATTATTAGGGAGTGCGTTATATATCTATAAATATCAGTTTGGAATTGAGGCAACGGGAGACTCGTTGTTTGCAGAGATTGCACTAAAGCATTTACCTCCTATTGCATCTATTGTCTTTGTTGTTGGACTTATTTCGGCTTTATTCCCAAGTGCAGATGGAGCTTTAACTTCTTTGACAACGGCTTTCTGTATTGATTTTTTGAATTTTCAAGAAACAACTAACAAGACAGAAAAGCAAAAAACAACTATAAGGCATTTAGTACATTTAGTTTTTGCATTATTATTTATGGCAATCATAATATTTTATTATCATAATCAAAACGAGCATTTGATAGACATTTTATATCAGATAGCAAGTATAACGTATGGACCTCTTTTAGGACTATTTTTCTTTGGTTTGACAACAAAAAGGCAAGTTAAAGATAGGTTGGTACCAATCATCTGCATTTCAGCACCAGTTATCTGTTTTGTTTTAAATAATAATTCAAAAATGTGGTTCAATTATCAATTTGATTTTGAATTGCTATTACTCAATGGACTACTAACGTATTTTGGATTATGGTTGATAAGTAAGAAAGCATAGAATTTTGTAATTTTTGAAAAAATTCGTAACTTTGCAACATCATTCAACGATACTAATATTATGTATATAAAGAGTTTGATACTAAATAATTTTAAAAATTTTGATTCTACACAATTCGAGTTTTCAAAAGTTAATTGTATTGTGGGCAATAATGGTGTTGGCAAGACGAATATATTGGATGCGATTTATTATCTATCATTTTGCAGAAGTTTTTTAGGTTGTACCGATACTGATATTATACGCTATGGCGAAGATTTTTTTTCATTGAAAGGTGAATACGAGTTAGATGGCGATATGGAGGACGTTTTTACCGTTAGTTTAAAGAAAGGGGAGAGAAAAATATTAAAACACGGTAAGCAACCTTATAAAAAATTTTCTGAACATATTGGAAAAATCCCATGTGTAATTGTTTCTCCAAGCGATGCTGTTTATTTGACGGGTAGGAGTGAGCAAAGACGCAAATTTATGGATATTATTTTGTCGCAAACAGATTCTGTTTATATGGACAACTTAATAAATTACAATAGATGCTTGGAACAACGCAATAGATTACTGAAATTTTTTCAACAGATGAATACTTGGGATACTACTCAGATTGAGATTTGGAATGATAAGTTATCTCGCTATGCTGAAATCATAAAAGAAAAACGTAATCACTTCTTTCAAGAATTTGTTCACTCTTTTAAAGCGACCTATTCTTATATATCTGAAAATAAAGAAGATATAGATGCTCAATACATTACTTATAATGGAGATTCGTTATTGGAGTTATTGGAGGCAACCCATGAAAAAGATAAGATTCTTGGCCATACGACAAAAGGGATTCATAGAGATGATATTCTTTTTACGATAAACGACCATAATGTTTCCTATTCAGCTTCGCAAGGGCAGCAAAAGACTTTTGTATTCGCGTTGAAATTAGCACAATTTGATTATTTGAAAAAACACAAACACACAACGCCTATATTATTATTAGATGATATTTTTGATAAATTTGATTTCAAAAGAGTACAAAAGATTCTCCAATTGGTAATAACAGAAAAGTTTCATCAAGTATTTATTACAGATACACATCCGGATAGAACGGAGCAGATTATTCCTAATGCTATGAAAGATGAAAGTATAATTATTAGATTATGAGTGGTATAAATAGATATTATTATTTGGAGAAAAAACGGAGAGGACCCTCTATCGCCAAGGAAGCACACATAATGGAGATATTGGATTTGTTTATGAAAAAATATCATATAGATTTCAATCCATACGAAGAGAAAGTAATAGAATTATTTAAAGAAAACATTGGCACGATGGTAGCAAAGTTTATTGTTCAAATAGCAATGAAGGGGCAGATATTACATGTAAAGGTGTCATTACCAGCGATTAAAGCCGAATTATTGATGGTTAGAGATGCCATGCGAGATAATATTAACAATAAAATAGGTAAGCAAGTCTTGAAAAGTATAATTATTAAATAGAGGAGAATAAACATTATAAAATACTTGAATATGAGAAAGTTCATTTGTAGATATAAGAAAATCAAATTTATTAGTATCACTGTGTTTTTATCAATTAATTTGTTGTTGTTTAATTTAAATGCACAAAATATAGAAAATATGGAAAATAAATTAGAACAACTTGGCTTTAAGCGTATTAGTCCTATGGAGATTCAAGGTAATACGTTTAATATGTTTGCTAATGATTGGGCATTGGTTACAGCTGGCAATTTGCAATCATACAATACGATGACAATAGGTTGGGGAGATTTTGGAGTGTTATGGGGACGTCCTATAGTTACAGTATATGTGTCATCTTCTCGTTATACTAAGCAATTTATGGACGAAAATGTATATTTTACGGTGGAGTTCTTCGATGAGAGTTATCGCAATGCTTTATCTTATCTAGGCTCGCATTCAGGTAGAGATGAAGACAAAGTTAAAAATGCAGGTTTGACGCCAATTGCAACAGATAATGGCAATGCAACTTTTAAAGAGAGTAGGATTATCGTAGAAGCAAAAAAGATCTACTCGCATGAATTTGATTCACATGGTCTTACTGATGAAGTGAAACAATGGTACGCTAAGAGAAGAATAGGTTTGCATACGATGTATATTGGAGAAATTATTAACATTTGGATAAAGGAATAATTTTCTTGTGCTGTTACTCGTTTATAAAGACATATAAGATAAAGGATGATTGTTATTATTACAACCATCCTTTGTTTATATAAAATAATTTGTTAAACGAGTTAATTTCTATTAGTACATTCCGCCCATACCACCAGCAGGCATTGCAGGAGCAGCAGGAGCAGGTTCTTTGATTTCACTCAAAACACATTCTGTTGTCAATATCATTGATGCGATACTTGCTGCATTTTCAAGGGCAATACGTGCTACTTTTGCAGGGTCGATAACACCTGTTTTGTGTAGGTCTTCGTATTTTTCTGTTCTTGCATTGTATCCCTCATCTGCTTTCATCTCCATAACCTTATTAACAACGACGCTACCTTCTAAACCAGCGTTCTCAACAATTTGACGCAAAGGCTCTTCTAATGCTCTTCTTATGATTTGGATACCAGTATTTTCGTCTTCATTTTCTCCTTTTAGATTTTTCAAAGCAGCAATTGCACGGATATATCCAACACCACCACCAGGGATTATTCCTTCCTCTAAGGCAGCACGTGTAGCATGTAAAGCGTCATCAAAGCGGTCTTTCTTTTCTTTCATCTCTACTTCACTAGCAGCACCAACATAAATAACTGCTACGCCACCTGCCAATTTAGCAAGTCTTTCTTGTAGTTTCTCACGGTCATAATCTGAAGTAGTTTTTTCAATTTGTACCTTGATTTGAGCGACTCTTGCCTTGATTTGTTCTTTGTTGCCACTGCCTGATACAATTGTTGTGTTGTCTTTATCAACAGTTATCTTCGCAGAACTACCTAACATATCTAATGTAGCATCTTCCAATTTATATCCTTTTTCTTCTGATATAACAGTACCACCGGTTAGGATAGCAATATCTTCTAACATTTCTTTTCTTCTATCGCCAAAGCCAGGAGCCTTAACTGCTACAATCTTCAAAGAACCGCGTAATCTATTTACTACCAATGTTGCAAGAGCTTCACCATCTATATCTTCGGCAATAATCAACAATGGTCTGCCTGTTTGAACTACCTTTTCCAATACTGGCAAGAATTCTTTCATATTAGAAATTTTCTTATCATATATTAGTATGAATGGATTGTCATAAACAGTTTCCATTTTCTCTGTATCAGTTACAAAATAAGGACTTAAATATCCTCTATCAAACTGCATACCTTCTACAACCTTTACTGTAGTATCTAAACCTTTTGCTTCTTCTATGGTAATAACACCTTCTTTCTTTACTTTTTCCATGGCCTCTGCAATCATTTTACCTATTGCAGAATCGTTATTTGCAGAGATTGTTGCAACCTGCTCTATTTTTTCTTGTGCATTACCTATCTTTCTTGCACGTTTTTTAATATCTGCTACAACCACTTCAACAGCCTTATCTATACCGCGTTTCAAATCCATTGGGTTTGCTCCAGCTGCTACATTCTTTAATCCTGTATTTACAATAACTTGTGCTAATACTGTAGCAGTTGTTGTTCCGTCTCCTGCTTGGTCGCCTGTCTTTGAAGCAACTTCTTTAACCAATTGAGCACCCATGTTTTGTATGTTATCCTCAAGGTCAATTTCTTTGGCAACGCTTACACCATCTTTTGTTATGTGAGGAGCACCAAATTTTTTGTCTATAATAACATTTCTACCTTTAGGTCCTAATGTAACCTTTACTGCATCTGCCAAAGCATTTACACCTTGTCTTAATTGTTCTCTTGCTTCTGTATTGAATTTTATTTCTTTTGCCATTTTATTTTCTCTCCTATGTTAAATGATTTTTAACTTTGTTTGATTAGATAATAGCGTAAATATCGCTTTCTCTCATAATCAAATATTTTTCTCCTTCGTAAGTAATTTCAGTGCCGGAATACTTGCCATAAAGTACCTTATCACCTTTTTTTACTGTCAAAGGCTCGTCTTTTTTACCTTGTCCAACAGCGATAACTTCGCCTTCCATTGGTTTTTCTTTCGCAGTATCTGGAATAATGATACCACTTGATGTCTTTTCTTCTGCCTCTGCTGGTCTAACAAGAACTCTATCTGCAAGAGGTTTAATATTCAATTTTGCCATTTTGTTTATTTATTTTATTTGTTAATAATAATGAATTAAATTCTTTTTCCAAGATATACCACGCTTAGAACGAAAAGTGTGCCAAAAATATTGTACTGACAAAATGTCATACATAAATATTTTTTGCATATTATATAAAAACGTTGTAATTTTGCAAAAATTTAATATGGATATATGATGCATCTATTTGTTAATTGGAATGTTTCACCTATAATATTTAGATTGGGTAGTATAGAGGTACGCTGGTATGGTGTTTTGTTTGCTTGTGCCTTTATTGTCAGTTATATATTGCTAAGAAAATTATTTCAAAAGGACAAATTGTCAGTTTCTTATTTGGATAAATTGTCAGTATATGTTTTTGTTGCAGTTTTAGTTGGAGCAAGATTAGGACATTGCTTGTTTTATGACTTTTCGTATTATTCTCACCATATTATAGAGATGTTTTTACCTATAAAAGAGACTGCAAATGGCTGGGAGTTTATCGGGTATCAAGGCTTGGCATCACATGGAGGGGCAATAGGCATTTTACTTGCTATATGGTTGTATCAAAAACGTACGAAATTGCCATATATGTGGGTTTTGGATAGATTGGTTATTGCAATTTGTTTTGCAGGATTGGCAATTAGGACAGGAAATCTATTTAATAGCGAAATTTATGGGATACCTACCCATATGCCTTGGGGCTTTATTTTTGTTAGGGACGGACAATCTACCCCTTGTCATCCAACTCAGTTATACGAGGGTTTGTCTTATTTGATTATTGGACTAATATTGTATGTCCTTTTGATGAAAAAAAGTCATAAAATCAATCAAGGTATGATTTTTTCATTATTTTTGATACTTGTTTTTGGAATGCGTTTTTTGATAGAGTTTATTAAAAACGACCAAGAGGATTGGGAAAAGAATCTTTTGTTGGATATGGGGCAGATTCTCTCGATACCTTTTATTATTGCAGGTATTGTCCTTTTGTATTTTTCAATAAAAGGAGATATAGGTAAAAAATTGGATATTAAATTATTGAAAGATAATAGTAAATAAATAATTTAAAATTTTTAAAAGAAATGGCAAAGAGATTAGTTTTGGTAAGACATGGACAAAGTGAATGGAACAAATTGAATCTTTTCACGGGCTGGAAAGATGTAGATTTGTCAGAACAAGGCAAACAAGAAGCCGCACAGGCAGGTAAAGCAATGTTGGAGTATAATGTTATTCCAGAGATTTGTTTTACTTCATATTTGAAACGAGCAATCAAAACGCTTAACATTGCTTTGGACGCAATGAATTTGGATTACTTACCGGTGCAGAAAACTTGGAGATTAAACGAAAAACATTATGGACAGTTGCAGGGTCTGAACAAGAGCGAAACGGCAGCAAAGTATGGCGAAGACCAAGTTTTGAAATGGCGAAGAGTTTTTGATTGCCAACCTCCTGCATTAGAAGAAACAGACGAAAGAAATCCAAAAAAAGATGCTCGTTACAAAGATGTTGCACAGGCAGATATACCTATGACCGAATCTTTAAAAGATTGTATTGCTCGTTGTATGCCTTATTTTGAGGGAACTATAATGCCAGAATTTGCTAAACATGATACTATTTTGATAGCAGCACATGGCAATTCTTTAAGAGGTATAGTAAAGAATTTGAAATCAATGACTGAGGACGAGATTATTAAATTCAATATACCAACAGGCATACCTTATGTCTTTACTTTTGATGAAAATATGAAAGTTATAAAAGACGAATTTTTGGCAGACGAAGAAACTGTGAGAAAACTAATGGACGCTGTTGCCAATCAAGGTAAAAAATAGTGTTATAGAACTATTGCAAAGGTATTGTAACTATACCTGTTGGCTGATATAATAGATAGGAGATGCAGGTTAAAAAGCAAATAAAATGACTTGCATCTCTCTTTTTTGCCATTTTAGTTAAAAATTAAGAAAAAATTATGTGTTATCCTATTGAAAAAGAAATGTTTTGTACAAAAATGACTATTCCCTAATCAAAATTATTACAAATAAATTTTGGTTATTTCAAAAATATTTCCTACCTTTGCAAAATCAAAAGGATAGTTGTTTATGCATAAAAATAAATCGTATAATTCGTTGATAGGTATCTTGGCACTTGTGGTGTGTTTATTGACTACGAGCGTGGGTACTATTAGCAATCAAAAGAATTATGATTTATCTTTAAATAAAGGAATTATTTTTTCATATATTGATAGCACTCAAAACAATAATTCGTTTTCACAAAAAGATTCTACACCTACAGCAGATTTCAAATTTTTAATCACACACATTAGGACATTTTTTTTTGATGATAATCAGATAATCACCGAGAATATGCAATATATAGGGAAACAAAGAGTATCAATGGCTTTGTTTGCTTATATGAATAGTTATTCTAATTATAGGATACTGCATCCTCCGTTAGAGAAATTATGTACTTTTTTGATATAAACACCATAACATTAAATAATTCTTTGTTTTAACGTTATGGGACTAACATTTACGGGGGCTTTGAGGTAAAAAAATACTTTGAAGTCCCTTGATTGTTCAATTTTTTTTGTAACTTTGCCGAATGAAACGTTTGATAATTATATTTTTTGTAACCGTTGTTGCATTTAATGTTTTTTCGCAAACAAGAAGGTGGGAATTTGGTGTAACGCTGGGCGGAAGCAACTATGTTGGAGATATAAATAATATGTTTAACAATGGTAGCGATGATTCTAAGGAATGGAATCAGTTTGAGAGTTCGTTTAACTTCTATAATATTCACTTTATGGGAGGCGTTGTTGCCCGTTATAATTTCAATCCGAGATGGTCAGTAAAAAGTAGTTTGTCTTTTTCTAAACTGAGTGGCGATGATAAGCATTTTGATAATTCCAGAAATCTAAACTTCTATTCTAATATTCAGGAACTTGCTTGTACTTTTGAGTTTAATTTTTTGGATTATCGCACGGGTTCTTTGCAACATCGTATTACTCCTTATATGTTTGGGGGCATTGCTTTATTTCATTTCAACCCTAAGACACAAATCAAAAACTATTCCTCTAAGGAGGTAATAACTCTCAATTTACACGATATGCATACCGAAGGACAAACCTTTTTGAATGACAAGAGCAATTATAGTTTGTGGCAATTGAGCATTCCTTTTGGTTTGGGAATGAAGTTTTCTTTGAGTAAGTATATTTGTGTGGCTATTGATTGGGGTTTTAGAAAGACATTTACGGACTATATAGATGATATAAGTACCGAATATGCTGGCAGACAAAATATGATAGCGAATATGAATGAAAATGCTGCCATAGCCTCAGACAGAACCCACGAATTAGCAGATTATAGTAATGTTTTTCATGCACAGGGCGAGAAAAGAGGTAACGCAACTACGAAGGACTGGTACAATTTCTTTGGAATAACGATAACATCTTATATTTCAAATGGAAATAGAAAGTGTTTAAAGAATTGATGGCTCAAATAACTGACATACTTGTACCTTTGGAACATAAATTCTGTTCTTTTACTTATTGTAATTATGTTATGCGTCCAAGCGTTGCTCATCTTGTGCGTTTGATAACAAAGATTCGTACTCGCAATATACAAAACATCGTAATACACAATAATTTGATACCATTGCCGAGCAGATATATTGCCATAACTTTCGGCAGACGTATGTCCAAGGCACATATTTCATTCCAAAAATCAATGTTTAATAAGGAATATTTGAATATGAATGATGTAACATATTGGTTGGAAATGCTTTGCCACGAATCTACTCATATCAAACAAATTGAAAAATATCGTTTTTTTGTTTTTGGATTGTTGCCATACCTTATTGTTTCGATGTATTATTATATAAAAGCAAAATCTCATGATAAATCTGTTTTGGAAGTAGAACCTATGGAAAGACAAAGACATTTTATAAAATTTAATAATTATTTGAATAAACATATTGCTCCATATACTTTGGCTAAACTTATTTGTGATAACTCTCTAAGTGAGAAAGAGAAAATACAACAAATAAACAACTACTTCAATGCTTTCAAACAAAGTTTATCTGAACAACATAATTGAGAATATATTTTTCTTAAAAATAATATATGAAAGATTAACGGACGAGAATTGCAGACAAGACAAATGAATTTGAAGGAAAAAATAGATATTGATATATTCAGGTTAATAGGCAATGTTGCTGATTCCATGCATTTGGAGACCTATGTCGTGGGGGGGTATGTAAGAGATTTGATTATGCAAAGACCTTCAACGGATATTGATGTAGTTACAATTGGTTCGGGCATAGAGTTAGCAAAAGCAGTGGCAGAAGTTATTCCACACAAAACAAAGGTGAGTGTTTTCAAAAACTTTGGCACGGCAATGATACATTACGCCTTAGATAACAAAGAATGGCAGGTAGAATTTGTTGGTGCAAGAAAGGAGTCTTATAGACGCAATAGCAGAAAACCCATTGTAGAAAACGGGACGTTAGAAGATGACCAAAATAGAAGAGATTTTACAATCAATGCTATGGCTATAAGTTTGAATGGAGCAAGTTTTGGAGATTTAATTGACCCATTTGATGGACTTTTTGATATAAGACGGCATATAATTCGCACGCCATTAGATGCAGATATAACTTTTTCGGACGACCCACTGCGTATGATGCGTTGTATTCGCTTTGCTACACAATTGGATTTCTCTATAATGCCCGAGACCTTTGATGCTATTGTACGCAATAGGGACCGCATAAATATAATATCACAAGAGCGAATAACGGAGGAAATAAACAAGATTTTATTATCCAAAAAACCTTCTATTGGTTGGAAACTGCTTGATAGATGTGGGTTGTTGCATATAGTTTTTCCAGAACTTGTTGCTTTGAAGGGAGTTGAGAGTGTAGGGGAGAGAAGCCATAAGGATAATTTTCTTCATACTATGGAAGTTTTGGATAATGTTAGCCAAGGGAGTAATGATTTGTATTTGCGTTGGACGGCATTGCTTCACGATATTGCAAAACCTATTTGTAAAAGATTTGATAGCAAGACGGGATTCTCTTTTCATGGCCATGAAATAAAAGGGGCGAGAATGGTAGAGCGTATTTTTCGTAGGATGAAACTACCTATGACAGAAAGACTACGCTATGTCCAAAAACTAATTTCTTTGCATTTGCGTCCAATTGCACTTGTGGAAGACGAGGTAACCGATTCTGCCGTAAGAAGATTGCTTTTTGAGGCGGGAGATGATATAGAGGATTTGATGCTTCTTTGCCACAGCGATATAACAAGTAAAAATATGATGAAGAAAAGTCAATACATCAAAAATTTGCAACTTGTTAAACAAAAAATGCTTGAAATAGAGGAAAAAGACAGAATCCGCAATTTCAAAGTACCTATAAGTGGTGAAGAAATTATGCAAATGTACAATTTGGAACCTTGTAAGACGGTGGGAATTTTGAAAGACAAAATCAAAGATTCTATCCTTGACGGGATAATACCTAATGATAGACAAGCGGCGTTGGAACTTTTGAAAAAGGAAGCAGAAAAATTGGAGTTGAAATTAAAAAAATAGTAATTTTTTTTGCAGGTAAAAATTTTTGTTGTAATTTTGCCACTTGAAAACAAGGAAATAATAAAAAATATGTATTC
>ONOZ01000162.1 GCA_900319595.1 uncultured Bacteroidales bacterium
AAGATGTCATATAATAGCCACGGAGAAATGATATATAGTCAGTTACTGTCATTGTTTGAAGTCAATGTGATAATGTACGTAGTCGCATGGCTACTAATTAGACATATACCTGCATTCTTACCGGTTATTGGAGTGATGGTTATACAAGTTTTCTTTGCTATTATTTGGAGTTATGGCTCTCAAGCATGGTATTATCGTACATTTCCTGCAAATAAGACAGTAGTTGTGTATGATATGCGCCAAGGCATAGCAAAACTCATTGAAGAATATCATCTAGATAAAAAATTCAAAGTGGTATCTGCTGTATCAGCTGATGAATGCATTAAAAACTTAACTGTTTTAGATGATGCAGATACAGTTTTTCTTATTGGTGTTCATAGTCATGATAGGAATATTGTAACGAAGTACTGTCTTATGCATGATATTAAGGCTTTCTTGATTCCTCGTGTTGGAGATTTGATAATTACAGGAGCAAAGCGCACTCATATGTTCCATTTGCTTTTGTTAAAAGTTGAAAGATATAATCCATCATTTGAATACCTTGCTCTTAAACGAATTGGAGACATAGTACTCTCTTTAATAGCCATTGTTATTTTTTCCCCAGTAATGCTAATTACAGCTATATGCATTAAAGCTGAGGATCATGGCCCAATTTTGTACAAACAATGCCGATTAACTAAAGATGGGAAGAAATTTGAAATATACAAGTTTCGAAGCATGAAGACAGATGCAGAGAAAGATGGCATTGCTAGGTTGTCAACAGGAGATAATGACAATCGAATTACTAGGGTTGGGCGATTTATTCGTAAAGTACGAATTGATGAAATACCGCAGCTCTTTAATATATTATCTGGGGATCTCACAATTGTCGGACCTAGAGCTGAGCGACCTGAGTTGGCTGCTGAATATGAGCAAGAAATACCAGAGTTTGCGCTAAGACTCCAAGCTAAAGCTGGACTTACTGGATATGCACAAGTATATGGGAAATACAATACAACACCATATGATAAATTGCTCATGGATTTGATGTATATTGCAAATGCAAGCGTATTTGAAGATATTAGGATTATTTTTGCAACTGTTAAGATATTATTTATGCCAGAAAGTACAGAAGGTATCGCAGAAGGACAAACGAATGCTATGAATGTTTCCGCCGTAAATGAAAAAACACTAGAGGGGAATAAGGATGACTAAAGCAAATAAGGATGTACTTTTTTTATGCCAATTCTTTTATCCAGAACACAATACTTCAGCAACTTTACCATTTGATACTGCAAAATACTTGTGTGATAAAGGATTATCGGTATCGGCTTTAGTTGGATATCCAAAGGAATATGCTTTTGGCAGTGAAGTTAAATCACATGAAATTGTTAATGGAGTAGAAATTAATAGGATAAAGTATCTGCAACTTAATCGGAGCGGAAAGATAGGAAGATTAATTAATTACTTCTCATTTACTATTCATTCATTCTTAAATTTAAAAAGAATAAAAAATAATCGTGCTGTCATTGTTTATTCGAATCCTCCTGTACTTCCAATAGTTCCAATTATAGCGAAAAAAATATACGGAACAAAAATTGTATTTGTTGCATATGATATTTATCCAGAGGTTGCATTTGCATCACATAGTCTTTCTGAGAAAGGCGTGATTAGCAGGACGATGAGGGTAATAAATCATTACTTATACAAGAATGCGGATTGTGTCATTGCGTTAACAGAAGAAATGAAGCGTTTTTTGTTGGATACAAGAAAGGAATTGACGCCTGATCGTATTATTACAATACCTAATTGGGCACATGAAAAGGAGTACAAATGCACAAGCGAAGCATATGAAAGATTTGGCTATGATGAAAGACACTTTATAGTTTCTTATTTTGGTAATATGGGTATTTGCCAGGATGTAGAAACAATGATGAAAGCAGCAGAATGCCTAAAGAATGATGAAAGAATCCGTTTTTTAATTGTTGGACATGGAAGTAAAAAAAATTATATACATAATTGGATAAAAGAAAAGGATCTAAAAAATGTTCAATTGC
>ONOZ01000020.1 GCA_900319595.1 uncultured Bacteroidales bacterium
GGCTGGCATCTGCAAGATACTCTTATTTTGGAATTATGCAGTATTGAGTAATTTATTATTTGTTTAATTCAATCCTAAACGTAGTGCCTACATTTGGAGTAGAAGTTTTGACGTATATTTTGCCTTTGTGATACTCCTCTATTATACGTTTAACCAACGACAAACCCAAGCCCCAACCACGTTTTTTTGTAGTAAATCCGGGAGAAAAGATTTGTTTAAACTGATTTCTAAATAAACCCTTACCCGTATCGCTTACATCTAAATGAATATGCGTTGCCATATCTTCCAACTTTATAGTTATCGTACCATTACCCTCCATTGCATCTACAGAGTTTTTAATTAGATTCTCCAAAGTCCATTCAAACAATGGCTTATTTAGTGGTATTTCAAGTGGTTGGGAGGGTAAATCTTTTAATTCAAAGTTTATTTTCTTCGGCACACGAGTCTGCATATAAGATACAATATTATTTATGGTTGCAACCAAATCCTGTAATTTCAAAGCAGGTGTAGAGCCAATTTGAGAGAAACGCTGGGAAATCAAATTCAGTCGCCCAATATCTTTATCCATTTCTTTGCATGTTGCTTCGTTATCTGGGTTCATTCTTAATAATTCCGTCCAAGCCATAAGCGAAGAAATTGGAGTTCCTAATTGATGTGCCGTTTCTTTACTCATACCTATCCAAACGAAATTTTGTTCAGATACTTTCATTGTGCGAAATACCATGAAAAACAACAATACAACAATAAGCAATGCAAAGAAATAAAGTACAGGATAGTATTTCAAAAGTGTCAAAGTCGGACTTCGTTTATAATATATGTTGCAACGCTGTCCTGATGGCATGGTAATTTTTATTGGAGTATTGTCTTGCGTCATCTCTTTTATCGTCTGCAATTTTGCTTCACCCTGTAACTTTTCCAAATGTATGTTACTTGATTCATAAATTTCGTTCGAAGAAGAATCTAATACAATTACAGGCACGAAAACAGTGTTATCGGTAACTTCGTTCAACAAAGAATTAGTCAAATCAGACAACACCCCTTTTAATTCACTAAAAGCCTGAGTTTCGGTATAGTAAAGTTTGAATTTCATACCATAAACTTCATACTCAAAGGGCTTGTTTTGTGAAAATTTCTTTAACATATCGCCCGAAAGCACCTTTTGATTTTTATCTAAATCTACATTTTGTGAAAAAGTTATGTTATTAAACTCGTCTGCGATGATTACAGGTATGGATTTGTTGTCCATAATAATTTTAGTGTAGAATTTCAGTTTTGGAGAAGTCAAATCGGCGTCTAAACTTTGCGACATGATGATTTTATATGCCTCTATGAATTGTTGCAATCTCGTCTGTTCGCTCTCCGCCATCTTTTCATAAAACTTTTGAGTCTTTTCTAACAATGCGGCTTTGTGCTTTACGGCGTTTGCCCACAACTCTATCTTTTTTTGTTCATCAACCCTCAAATTGTTTATCAATCCATTCATAGGTATAAACAAAACCAAAGCAACAATCATACCTACTAATAAGATATACCAGCCTATTCTTGGGTTTTTCAATAGTTTGTTCATATCAAATTGTAATAATTTTTTGCAAAGATACATCATATTTCAGATTTTTGTTGTAATTTTGGCAATCGTTTTAAAATAAATTTTAGTCAAAGTATGAAAGATTTCAATGTAAAGGGAGTTGGAGTGGCACTTGTTACGCCTTTTGATAAACAAGGCAATGTAAATTTTATTGGATTAGAAAAACTAATAAATCATGTCATTGATGGTGGAGTAGATTACTTAGTTTGTTTGGGTACAACAAGCGAATATCCGACTTTGACCGAAAGAGAAAGAATTGCAATCAAAGAGTTTATTATTGAAACGAATAATAATAGAGTTCCTATCGTATTGGGAATGGGTGGCAACAATACAACAGAATTGATAAACCACATAACAAAAATGGACTATCATGGAATAAGTGCCGTTTTGTCTGTTTCACCTTATTATAACAAGCCTTCACAAAAAGGACTTGCAGAACATTTTCGTTTGGTAGCCTCTTCGTGTCCATTACCTGTCATTATATACAATGTACCTGGTAGAACAGGTGGAAATATTTCGGCAGAAACGACATTGAAACTTGCGGAGGAATGTCCAAATATAGTTGCAATTAAGGAAGCCAGTGGAAATATGACGCAGTGTATGGAAATACTTCGTCAAAAGCCAAAGGGATTTGAACTTTTGAGTGGAGAGGACGCATTGACTTTGCCTCTTATGAGTATGGGAGCAAAAGGAGTTATATCGGTTACCGCTAATGCTATGCCAAAACAAGTGAGCGAGATGGTCAATTTGGCTTCTAAAGATAATTGCAAAAAAGCCACCTTAATTCATAATCAACTTTTACCTCTAACTAATGCTTTGTTTGAAGAAGGTAACCCAAGCGGAGTAAAATCTGCTCTGGAAGTTTTGGGTATATGTCAAAACAATGTACGCTTACCACTAAGTAAAATATCTAAAACATTGCATAATAAAATACAATCACTAATTAAAGAAATAAACTAATAATCAAGTATATCAAGCAATCATTGAAAGAAAATTGCATAAATTTTAAATATACATAAAACAATAATAATTTTAATAAAAATGGTAAATTACAAAGATTTAGGCTTAGTTAATTCAAGGGAATTATTCAAAAAAGCAATAAACGGAGGATACGCTATTCCGGCTTTTAATTTTAACAATTTAGAACAGTTACAAGCGATAATTCAAGCGTGTGTTGAGGCTCAGAGTCCCGTGATTTTGCAAGTTTCTTCGGGTGCAAGAAAATATGCTAATCAAACTCTATTGCGGTATATGGCACAAGGTGCTGTCGAATACGCAAAGGAATTAGGTTACGCCATACCTATCGTTTTACACTTAGACCATGGCGATACTTTTGAATTGTGTAAATCTTGTATTGACTATGGGTTCTCATCTGTTATGATTGATGGTTCTGCTCACTCTTATGATGAAAATGTGGAATTGACAAAAAAAGTTGTTGAATATGCACATAAATATGATGTTACAGTAGAAGGAGAATTGGGAGTATTAGCAGGAATTGAAGATGACGTAGTTGCAGCCTCTCATGTCTATACTCGTCCAGAGGATGTTGAAGATTTTGTAAATAAAACAGGAGTAGATTCTTTGGCAATCTCTATTGGGACATCTCATGGTGCGAATAAATTTAAACCCGAACAATGCACAAGAAATGCTGATGGTATATTGGTTCCACCTCCTTTGAGATTTGATATTTTGAAAGAAATAGAAAAACGTATTCCAGGCTTCCCAATTGTGCTGCATGGCTCTTCGTCCGTACCACAAGATTTAGTAAAAAGTATAAACGAACATGGTGGAGCATTAAAAGACGCTATAGGAATACCAGAGGACCAATTAAGAGAAGCAAGTAAGAGTGCCGTTTGTAAAATCAATATAGACTCTGACGGACGTTTGGCAATGACAGCAGCTGTCAGAGAAGTATTGCAAGACAAACCAGCAGAATTTGACCCAAGAAAATATTTGGGACCAGCACGCGACAGACTAAAACAATTATATATACATAAATGTATAGATGTGCTAGGTTCAGCAAATCAAGCATAAGAATAAATTCATTTTTCCATATACTTTAATGTTTGAAGCAGTGATGTGACTTTACATTAGTAACTCACTGCTTTTTCTATTCCATAAAAATCTAAATCAAAAACTGGTAGAAACTAAAAATTATATATCAAAATTTTATTTTTCAAGGATATTTATAATTTGAATGAAAAATTTTTATTATCTTTGCAACATCATTTTAAATTACATTGTATAATAGTTATGATTAACGCTAAATATATTTTTGTTACAGGAGGAGTTACTTCCTCGTTAGGTAAAGGTATTATATCGTCATCGCTTGCACTTTTACTAAAGTCAAGAGGGTTTAGAGTAACTAATCAAAAACTTGACCCATATATCAATGTTGATCCGGGAACTCTTAATCCTTATGAACACGGAGAATGTTTTGTTACCCAAGATGGAGCAGAAACTGACTTGGATTTAGGACATTATGAACGCTTTACTAATGTCCGCACCTCGCAAGCAAACAACGTTACAACGGGTAGAATATATTCTTCGGTAATTGAAAAAGAAAGAAAAGGAGAATATCTTGGTAGTACTGTGCAAGTTATTCCACATATAACAGATGAAATAAAGAATAGAATAAAGATTCTTGGTAATACTGGTAATTATGATTTTGTCATTACAGAAATAGGTGGCGTTGTCGGAGATATTGAAAGTTTGCCGTTCGTTGAAGCCGTTAGACAACTGAAAAGAGAATTTGGCAAAAACGCTATTGTTATACACTTAACTTTTGTTCCTTATTTGGCAGCCGCTGGAGAATTAAAAACAAAACCTACCCAAAACAGCGTAAAAGATATGATGAGTATCGGAGTACAACCCGATATCATTGTATGTAGATGCGAAAAACCTCTGACTGAATCTGTAAAAGATAAAATTTCTTTGTTTTGTAATGTAGATAATAATAGTGTTATTGAATCCCTAGATGCTCCTACCATTTACGAAGTGCCTTTGCAAATGATGGCAGAAGGTCTGGATACACAGGTTTTACACTTAATGGGAATAACAAATGCTCCTGAACCAGACTTATCAAATTGGAAAAAGTTTTTGTATCGTTTAAACAATCCTATCAACGAGATTACCATAGGTTTAGTAGGAAAATATGTAGAATTGCACGATGCCTATAAGTCCATAACAGAATCTTTCATTCACGCAAGTGCTACAACTCAAACAAAAGTAAATATTCGTTGGATACATTCAGAAACATTGGAAGAAAATGATGATATTGCCAAAGAGGAATTAGAGGGTTTGGACGGAATATTAGTTGCTCCGGGCTTTGGCTCTCGTGGTATTCAAGGAAAATTAGTTGCTTGTAAATTTGCAAGAGAGAATGACATACCATTTCTTGGAATATGCTTAGGAATGCAATGTGCGGTTATAGAATTTGCAAGGAATGTTTTAGGTTTTAAAGGTGCTAACAGCGTAGAAATGCAACCCGCAACACCATATCCTGTCATTGATATGATGGAAGAACAAAAGAAAATATCTAATTTCGGACATACTATGCGTTTGGGCAACTATCCTTGTCATTTATCTGAAAGCAGTAAAGTATTTTCTGCTTATGGCAAAACAGATATTGAGGAAAGACACAGACATCGCTATGAATTTAATAACAAATATAAAGACGATTTTGCAAAAGCAGGTATGATTACAACAGGAATAAATCCTGATACTTCTTTAGTTGAAGTTGTGGAAATTCCTTCGCATCCTTTCTATGTA
>ONOZ01000151.1 GCA_900319595.1 uncultured Bacteroidales bacterium
AAGTTGTTGTAACGAAAAGATGGAGAAATAATAATAGCATCTAAATTTCTCATGTACAGCCCGCAAGATAAGATTTGAGTTGTAAATATTGCATCAATAAGTTTGATATTCAAGTCGGTACCTGCAAGTATCTCGGAATAATTATGTTGATGTGAAAAAAAGATTTTTGGATTTAAGGTTAAATTTTCACTATTTTTGATAGGGAATAGATATGATATATTCGTAAAAATTCGTCTGTGAATATAATTTTCATTATCTTTTATATACGTAAAAGAAGGTGTGTTTAGATGAAAAATCGATGCTCCTATACTGAATAAATGCTGCTCATCTTTAGCATATTGAAACGAAAAGCCCAAATTTGCATCAAAAGTATTCAAATTATCATAGGTTATGTTATCATCATATATATTGTTAGGATTAAATTGTATGGCAGAAATATCATAACTCCAATTTTTATGCATCACCGCAACACCTATAGATAAATATGTTCTATCATTTCTATCTAAAGATTTGAAGAAAGATGAAGAAATTGCAAAATCTCGCTCACCATAAGATAAACTCCCTGCAACATCATTTGCAAAACTAATTCCTAAACCTACTCCCATAGAATTTGCCGAAGAAAAATATGGTTGAAATTCTAAAGCAGAAAAAAAGGTATTATAGCCAGGTGAAATAGTTTGCCATTGATTACGATATATGGTTGAAAACCTAAATTTTTCATTACTAAAAGCCGTCATAGCAGGGTTATAAAACATAGGATTAAATGAAGTTGAAGAAAAATGTATGTCCTGTCCATATCCCTTTGATGAAAGGAATAAGGCTACAATCAATAAAATTTTTAGACATCTCATTTCTATTCATTTAAATTACTATTTAGTTATTATCCTTTTGTTTCCAATGCCATAATTACTAAACACCTATCTTAATTTAGACATAATCATATCATAATCTCTGTTAATCAATTCTTTGATTTTTATCATAGCGTCTTGCATTGCCATATCTGCAGTTTTTCTTTGGAATTGATAATAACCATGATACGCAGCCATTGGATATTTTGCTGTACCTCTTTCGCTAAAACGTGCAACTAAATTATCTCTAAGGTCGTATATTTCAACAATAATCTCTATTTCGACGCGGTTTGAACACATCGGCATACCCATTGCATTAAAAATTCCCAATGTAAAGCCACTTAACCACGACCACTTATAATTATTCTTATTATATATGCCACCTGCTCTCACTAAGATATTACCCATTCTGCGAGTGGTAGGGTCTGTTATGTTGTGAGTTACATCATACACAAATATTTGAGATGCATCTTGTATTCTTTTGTCTGCTGTATATAATTTTGTATGTTCATTTATTTCATAAACGCCTTTGCCATACGGTGTTTCTGTATATCCGTATGGGTGTTCAATATCGTAAGAAGGTTTTGCCGACCAAGAGTTTGCTCCATACGCATTCTCAAACGATGGTTGGTCAATCCAACAAGTCAAACGTGGCAACAATGTCCCCATTTGATAATCCGACTGAAACGTACTTTCTTCTAATGATTTACAAGAGTTTAATAAAGTAACACACGTCAAAAGTGTCAATAATAAATATACTTTCCTCATAATTATAATTGATTAACAAAGTGCAAAGGTACTAAAAAAAAATAAAAAACTAAAATTTTTATGATATTTTTTATAGATTTTAAATACAATTATTATATACAGTCCCCAATTCTATGATAATAGTAAATTTTTCTTTTGTAATTTGGTGGTATTTCGTAAAAAAGTTTTAAATTTGCAGGCTGTGTTTTGCGTATATGAAACATAGCGATTATTCATTTATAGATATATGGCAAATTTAAAGGAAATACGAACAAGAATTGCATCGGTAAAATCTACGCAGCAAATAACCTCTGCCATGAAGATGGTTTCTGCGGCCAAGTTGCGTAAATCTCAAACGGCAATAACGCTTTTGCGACCTTATGCAAACAAAATGAGCGAGATTATAGCAAGATTAGGTGAGGCTATGACAGATGATATCCCCTTTACAAGACGACACCCAAAACAAAAACAAGAAAATATTTTACTTATAGTACTAACATCTAATAAAGGGTTGTGTTCTACGTTTAATTCTTCTATAATAAAACTATCTACTAAGAGAATTAATGAATATAAATTAGCAGGACATAATATTAGTGTTGTTTCTTATGGGAAAAAAGGCGATAATGCTTTAAGCAAAATGGCAGATATTCACTATTTAGGCACTAATGATGATGTTTGGGATACACTTACATTTGATTCTATAAAAAAGGAAGCGGACAAATTTGTGAATGAGTTTTTAGAAAAGAAATACGACAGAATAGAAATTATATATAATCAATTCAAAAATGCAGCAAATCAGATTCCTAAAATAGAAAGTTTTTTGCCATTGTTAATTAAAGGAAATGAGAATACAACAGAAGAAGATATCAAATATAATAATGACTATATATTTGCACCAAGTAAAGAGGAGATAATAACTTCTGTTATCCCACAAAGTTTAAATACACAAATGTATAGATGTTTTTTAGATTCTTTTACTTCAGAACACGGAGCCAGAATGTCGTCTATGAATAAGGCAACTGATAATGCTATGGCTTTGTTAAAAGATTTGACGCTCAATTACAATAAACAACGTCAAGCAGATATAACCAACCAAATTATAGAAGTGTCAAGTGGAGCGAATGCTGTATAATTTTTGTAATTAAAATAGTGATATGGAGATTTTTGTAGAGAAATTTGGAGGAGCAAGTGTAAATAGTGCCGATGCTATTAGGAATGTAGAGCATATATTGTCATTAGAAAAAAAGAAAAGAGTTGTTATTATTTCTGCAATGGGAAAAACAACTAACAAACTAGAAAATATTGTAAATAAATGGTTTAATAATCAAGTATTTTTTACAGAACAATTTGAAGAACTGAAAGATTTCCATTTGCAACTTATAGAAGAATTATTTGACAACGTTGATATTGGTAATACGGAAAAGATAGATTTGCAACAAAGCGTAAAGAATATTTTTGAGGAATTAAAACAAAAAATTAAAGTCTTGCCAAATTTCGATTATAATTTTCTTTACGATAGCATTGTTTCATATGGCGAGATTCTTTCCACTACAATCATTTCCTCTTATTTGAACGCAAAAAAACTAAATAATAGATTACTTTATGCACATACAATAATAAAAACAGACAACAACTATAGAGATGCAAATATTAACTTTTCTGACACCAACAGAGAAGTAAATGAGCAAATTATGTCATTGTTGAAGAATTTTGATTTGATAATTACACAGGGATTTTTGGGTGGTACAAAAGAAAATTTAATAACGACATTAGGACGAGAAGGTTCAGATTATTCGGCAGCAATTTTAGCTTATTGTCTTAATGCAAAAAGCATGACGGTTTGGAAAGACGTTGCGGGATTGTTGAATGCCGACCCAAAAAGAGTTGAACAAACAATTAAAATACATACAATGCCATATACTGAAGCAGTTGAGTTGAGTTATTATGGAGCATCCATCATTCACCCAAAGACAATAAAGCCGTTGGAAAATGTAAAAATTCCTTTATACATAAAGTCATTTAAATCTCCCACGGAACAAGGTACAGTCATATGTGAAAGCGAAAGCGTAAATCCCATAGTCCCAAATTTTATATTCAAAGATAATCAATTGTTATTATCAATTATGCCCAAAGATTTGTCTTTCGTTACGGAAATAAGTATATCCACAATATTTTCATTACTTGCTAAGCACAAAGTAAAAGTGAATATGATACAAAATTCTGCAATAAGTTTTTCAATATGTTTTGATGATAATAGGAATATACTTCCCGCATTATTAAATGATTTGGAAAAAGATTTTTTAGTGCGTTACAACGAAGGGTTACAACTTGTTACCATAAGGCACTATACAGTAGAGGCAGTAAATAATATAATTAAGGGCAGAAGAATACTAATTGAACAAAAGAATAGAATGACAGCTCAATATCTTATAGATAATGGTATAGAAAAATTAAATAAATAAGAAAAATATTGCTAAATTGAGAAATTTTATATACTTTTGCAAAATCTTTACTCAAACACAAATTGAAAATGAAAGATAATAAAAATACAGGCAAACGAAGTCTTTTGACTGCAAACTTTTCTACTATACTTAGTATCGCACTTGTATTATTTATGGTAGCAAGTATGGTTTTGATTTCGTTTCATCTTTGGAATCTTTCTTCACAAATAAAAGAAGAAGTATCTTTTACCGTTTATCTTGCTGAAGATACACAAGATGCAGATATAGAACAATTGAATAACGAGTTGCAACAAAATTCATTAGTCAAAACATCAAAAATAATTTCTAAACAAGAGGCGAGCAAAATGATGGATAAGGTAATGGGAGAGGGACATTTGGATGTTTTAGATGGCTTTAATCCCTACCAATCTTCTATAGAAGTACATTTGAAGGCAGAGAATTTTACAGTAAAGCAGATTAAAAACTTTATAACTACATTAGAATCTAAAAAAGAGGTTGATAGTGTGGATTATAGGGATAACTTGATAAACAATATCAATTCTGGTGTGTCTAATGCAACAACTTTTTTTATTATAATTCTTATTGCGTTGTTGGTAATATCTATTACATTAATAAATCATACAATAAACTTGACCATAAACACAAAAAAATTGCTTATCCGTAGTATGCAATTAGTTGGAGCGAAAGCTTCGTTTATTAGAAGACCGTTTTTGATAAAAGCCTTATGGTTGGGGTTGAGTGCAGGAGTATTAGCAGTTATTTTTGCAATAGCAGTAATGTTTTGGGTTAGCACCTTGTTAGAGGGATTTGACTTTAAACCTTATTATTCTTTTTATATTATTGTTGCCATTGGTATAATAATTTTAGGAGTCCTATTAACATTACTATTTTCTTACATTGCAGTTATTAGAAATATGAATTTGAAAAACTATAAATTATACAATTAATATGGAAATCAATACAAAAAATTCTAAACCTACATTCCAGTTTGCATTTACGAAAGAAAACTATTTGTGGATGATGATAGGTGTTGTTCTTTTAGTTTTAGGTTATATTCTTTTGATTGGCGGCGGAAGCAAGGACCCAGATACCTTCAATTATTCGTTATTTAATGCACGTAGACTGGTTATTGCTCCTATCCTTATAGTTGGAGGATTAGTTGTAGAGGTGTATGCTATAATGAAAAAGAGTAAAAAAGAATAGTAACATACTTACAAAAATGTAGTACCTAAAGGTAATTTCATACAATTACATACTACTTTTTTATTCTTGGTGATTATCCTAATAATCACATATTACGTCAGCCTAATCACTTATTTTGTTAGCCAATTCACAATATTATTTTTTACAATATCAATTCTTGCCTCAAAACTCTCTTTTGTTGCAAATGCAATATGAGGTACACACACACAATTCTTCGCATTTAGTAGCGGGTGATTAGTATTCAATGGAGGTTCTTTTTCATATACATCAATACCAGCACCTAATAATTTACCCTCATTGAGCATTGTTGCCAAAGCGTCCATATCTACAACATTACCTCGTGAAGTATTGATAATAATTGCTGTTGATTTACAAAGTTTGAGTAATTCTGCAGAAATTAAGTGATAAGTTTCTTCCGTTAATGGAGTA
>ONOZ01000244.1 GCA_900319595.1 uncultured Bacteroidales bacterium
TATCTTGACACCATTGAAATAGGTAACCTTGTATTTTTCTTTTGGTTGATTCTTAACGTATGGAATAAGATTGTTGCCAGATATGAAAACCTTTTCTCCACTTACCGTCCTGCTCAAACCTCTTATGTCTGCATCTACTGTAACAGGCATAAGCCAAGCAAATTTGGCATTAAAGATAGTACCGTCTGCTTTATCTCCGTTTTCTCTCAATTCCAAAACTACGTCATTTCTTGTATAATTACCAACAACCATCTTTCCTTTGTAGCGATTTGTTTGTGCAATTAAACCAAACGATACAACACACAATAATATATATGTAAGAACTTTACTTTTATTCATTTTTTAATTTCCGTTTGCAAAATTATACTGATTATAAATGTTATGTAATACTTAATTTTGAGTATTTTGTATTTTCTTTTTCTTTGCGATCGTACTATTCACTATGACAATGGTAGTAACAATTAGAAACGCTACTAAAATACTAATCATTTCACTTTTATATTGCGTCGGCTCAACCCAAATCTCGGTAAATTTGTTCAATCTGCCCATGATCTCAACAGGAGTCCAAAAGACGATAACAGCAGGTATTGCCATGCGAATATTTGTTCCCCAAGAAGATAATTTAAGTTGTTTAGCAAAGATAAATATTGCACCAATTAAGCATGCAACACCTGTAAATAGGGTAAACCAGTGCATTTCGCCAAAGAAATTATCGTCATATAAGAACATCAATAATAGGTATGAACTCCAAAGTATGAGATTTAATTCCATAAATGTAACTAATGCAGTGTGTCGTACTATTGGTTTTGCAACTATTTTCTGTTTATTCGTTCTAAAAAAGACCTTTTGACACCAATTTATGAAGTTACAACCCGTTGGTATACAGAATAGATAGAACAGCAAGAACATTGCCCAAAATCCAAAAGTAGAAGGTAATATTAAATACTCAGGTTTGGTAGCTATGTCCATATTCTGTGCCAATGCTTGCTGAAAATTCATCAATGTACCGTCTCCTAATTCGCACATTGTACCAAATCGTCGTGCATAATAAAGGAGTAAAAATTCTATCCAACCCGTCCAGAAAAACAATCCACCAAAAAGACCAAATAATGTCTGTTTAGTATCTCCTTTAACAAAGATTCCCCAAACTGTTATTATTACTCCCAATACTCCAAGCATAAAACCTCCCACATGTAAGGCACTTTCGCTCATAAACTTTTCCATTAACATCATTGCTGCATGTCCTAATGGCATTAAAAATAGTACTAATAGGAATGATACTATTGCTTTTCCCCAATAAATTTGTTTTTTCATGTTTTTTTATCTTTATTTGTTAATTGTTACTTAATTTTCAGTTTGCAAAGTTACGGAGTATTTTCATGTAAGACAATCACCATCTTTGAGTATTTTGCAAATAATGCTCTAAAATTTATTTGTAAATTACACAATATTTATTAAAAAAAGGCGTTATACTTACAAATGAATATTTTAACCTGTTGTTAAATTACCAACTCGTGCTTGCTTTTTATAGGTAATTGATAGCAGGTATTTTTTTATATGGTAGAGAGATAGGTATAGCTTCCTATTTAGTATGTTATACTACAAGTATTAAAGTATAGATATAAGCGACATTATTCCTATTTCTTAAAATGCGTCTTCATTATAAAAAATATCTAACATATTGTTAGCCAAATATATGGTATCTTTTTTGAATCTCAAATCTATACTTGGTGCCTTTATTCCTTTATGAAACGGCTCTGTTCCTGTAAATAATAGCACTTCGTCCCATACATTTTGAGTCAAAAATTTGTCTAATAGTTTTCTTCCGCCTTCTACAACCAACGATGATACACCTATATTATATAAAAACATTAAAATCTCCTGCAAATATTCGCTTTGATTATGTATTTTGACATATTCAGTATTTTGTTTTTGAAATACTTCATCTAAATTGTCAATAGAAGTACGGAAGTTATTAAAAATAAGTGTTTTTTGTGAATTATCAAAAAAATATTTTGTCATTGGAATAGTCAAATCTCTATCATAAACCAAACGAATAGGATTTTTGCCCGCATAATATCTCGTATTCAACTGACAATCATCATTTATAATCGTATTTGCACCAACCATAAAAGCATCGTTTTCGGCACGCATCTTATGAACCCAAACTTTTGCGAAATCGTTAGTAATCCAGTAGGTTTCTCGCCCTTTTTTACTATTATAATTATTTATATCTATATAACCATCTTTGCTTTGTGCAATTTTTAATATAATATAAGGTCGTTTTTTCTCTTGGTTGCAAAAAAATCGTCTATTCAAAAACCTACCTTTTTGCTCTTCAACTCCACAAATAACTTCTATTCCAGCATCTTGCAACATTTTAATTCCTTTACCAGCCACTTTAGGATTTGGATCATGGTTTGCAATTACACATTTTTTAATTTTGCTATCGATAAGTAACTTAGCACACGGTGGAGTCTTGCCATAATGACTACAAGGTTCCAAACTAACATAAACAGTTGCCTTTTTCAATAATTCTTTATTTGCAACAGAGTTTATTGCATTGACTTCGGCGTGAGCAGAACCATATTTTTTATGATAGCCTTCTCCAATTATCTTATTATCAACAACTACCACTGCACCAACCATAGGATTTGGAGAAACTTTGCCAGCTCCCATTTCCGCCAACTGAAAACATCTATCAATAAAAACTTTATCTATTTGCATAATACTTTGTAGCTTTAACTTCGTTGAAGTTGCCTATAAAGATAAATGTGTAAAAAAAGTTCTTTTTCTTTTCCATTTTTTGTTCGTTTTTTTGTAACTTTGCAACTGCAAAGATAAGCAAAAATAATGAAAACCAAATCTAATAGGATAGAAGATATTGTAACGTACATATATAATGAATTAAAAAACAAGTATTCACAAAACGAAATTAAGGCTTTTATAAATATTTTATTTTTTGAATACACTAATATGAACTCTGCTCATATCTTGGCATTTAAAGACGATTTGGTTAATGAATCTTCACTTTTGAATATTGTACTTGCAACTGAAAAACTAAAAAAATACGTACCTATACAATATATTATAGGCCACACCGAATTTTGTGGATTAGATATTAAGGTAACTCCTGACGTTTTAATACCACGTCCTGAAACAGAGGAATTAACGCATATGATTATTAAAGAGAATCAAGGTAAAAATTTGAATATCATTGATTTGTGTTGTGGAAGTGGTTGTATTGCGTTGGCATTGAATAAATTTATAGAAAATTCCTTTGTGTTGGGTATTGATATTTCAGAAAAAGCATTGCTTGTTGCTAATGAAAATAATCGCAATTTAGACCTAAATGTAAATTTCACTCAAATGAATTTATTAAATTGCGAGAAAAATGAATTTTTTTCAGAAATAAATAAATTTTTTCTCGTGATTAGTAAAAACTTGAATAATAATAATTTACAAAGGGGTTTGAAAAATGATTTTAAATTTGATATTATTGTTTCTAATCCTCCGTATATATTAGAAAATGAGCAAGTTATGATGAAAAAGAATGTGTTGAACTATGAACCTTCGCAAGCAATTTTTGTAAAAGATGAAAATCCTTTGATTTTTTATGAAAAAATTGCCAATTTTGCTCAAAACAATCTAAAAATAGGCGGGAAAATATATCTAGAAATAAATGATAAATTAGCAAATGAAACTTTAAGTTTATTTTCTCAAAAAGAATACTTTGCAGAGATTAGGCAGGATATTTTTGGTAAAGACAGATTCATTTTTTTACAAAAAAGTGTTTAAAAAATTTGCCACATTTAAAATTTGTAGTACCTTTGCACACGGAGAGTTGGCTGAGTGGTCGATAGCGGCGGTCTTGAAAACCGTTGAGGGTCACACCTCCGGGGGTTCGAATCCCTCA
>ONOZ01000048.1 GCA_900319595.1 uncultured Bacteroidales bacterium
CCGCTAATGCCTGTATTAGAATTTATCGAAATATTTACTAAACCGTTCTCCCTAACAGTCCGACTATTTGCTAATATTACTGCTGGACACGTTATAATGCTTTCTTTGGTATGTATTATATTTATATTCGGGCATCAAAGCATTGTTTTAGGGTATTCAACAAGTATTATACCTCTATTGTTTTCTGTTTTTATGATGTTAATAGAAATGTTGGTAGCCTTTATTCAAGCGTATGTTTTTACACTACTTAGTGCAATATATATAGGTATGGCAAGAGTAAAACATTAATAAATTGCTATACAATTTTATATTAGGAATATTTATAGGCAATGCAAAACGAGATAATCAAAAAACTAAACGCTTTTATTCGCAAATACTACAAACATCGTGTAGTTAGAGGCGTTATCTACTCACTTTTGTTGCTTATCATATTCTTTATTGGACTCAACATTATAGAATATTTTGGTTGGACGAGTACATTCTTTCGCACTTTCGTGTTTTATGCTTATATTCTTTTGATATTGGTCGTTATTTGTATTTGGATAATTCGCCCTTTATTCAAATTATTGAAAATAGGCAGAACTTTATCATACGAAGATGCCGCAAAAATCATTGGACGCCATTTTGCAGATGTGCAAGATAAGTTAATAAACCTATTACAACTACAAAATATTGCAACTCATAGTGATAACGAATTATTACTTGCGGCTATTGAGCAGAAAACTATCCAACTCAAACCAATACCGTTTCAAAAGGCGGTTGATACTACCAAAACAAAAAAGTTTTCTAAGTATCTTATTGCCTTATTAGTAATTGTTGCTGCCATAGGGATTGCGTTTCCGAGGTTGTTTTCTGAGCCGAGTAAAAGGTATATCAATCATAATACGTTTTATGAGAAACCAGCACCCTTTTCTTTTGAACTGACTTCATCGCAAAGTGCTGTACAACAAAGCGATTATGAAATAAAAGTAACTATAAAAGGAGAAATCCTGCCCAGCAGAGTTAATGCAATAATAGGCGGACAAAGTTTTGAAATGAAAAGACTTGACAAGACACATTTTTCATATACTATTTCACAGATTCAAAAAACTACTCCATTACAATTTGAGGCAGCAGACGTGTATAGCAAGATATATAATATAATTGTTAATCCCAAACCGATACTTACAGACCTGAGTGCTGAAATCATATATCCTGCCTACACAAAAATACAATCTGAAAATGTAAATAATGTAACCGATTTGTCCGTTCCTCAAGGTACAAAAATAGTGTGGCACTTGCACACACGAGATTGTAATCTTATTTACATAGGAGAGGAAAATGTTTTAACAAATATAGATAGCAATACAAAGGCAAGGAATACAAAATATTCGACGTTTGTTCCTAATAAAAAAGGGCGTGTAGATGTTGCTATTACATATAATAAAAGTACTTTAGTTAGCATAAAGACACAAAACGAATATACTGTTTCTACGGACAGTATTTCATTCAATATCAATACTATTGCAGATGAAAAACCAAATATTGCAGTTATAGAACAAAAGGATTCTCTTGTAGTAGATAACATTTATTTTCGCGGGCAGATTAAGGACGATTATGGGTTTTCCAAGTTGCAATTTGCTATTAAAGTTACTTCTGCGGGTAGCAATATTGCCAAAATTCATACCAAAACATTACCTTTATCTGCAAATGAAAATGTCCAAGAGTTTTACCATACAGAGAATATAGACGAATATCATATAAAACAAGGAGATAAGATAGATTATTGGTTTGAGGTATGGGATAATGATGCTATAAATGGTGCTAAAAGTGCAAAATCACAAACATTTACTATTGATATTCCAACCGAAAAACAATTAGACGAGAAATTGGGGAAAAATAATGAAGATATTAAGAAACAGGCCGATAAGACGATAGACGATATTAAGAAATTGCAACAAGAAATTGCAGAATTGACAAAAAAACTAACAGAAAAGAAAGACCTATCATGGCAAGATGAAAAACACTTACAGGAATTAAAAGAGAAACAATCTGAGATTCAACAAAAAATAGACGAAATTCAACAAAAGATAGAGGAAAATTCTGCACTTGAAAACAAATATAAGGAAATTGACGAGGAACTATTAGAAAAACAAAAGCAAATTGAAGAACTCTTTGAGCAATTAAAAAATAAGGATTTAGAAGATTTGATGAAACAAATGAATGATTTGCTCAACAAGAAACTAAATAAAGAACAGATTAACGAACAACTACAAAACATTCAAAAGAAAAACGAAGATATTTCTAAACAATTAGATAAAAACTTGGAACTTTACAAACGCTTAGACGTAGAAAAGAATATCAATGAAACTATTGACAAACTTAAAGAGTTAGCCGAAAAACAAAAGCAGTTAGCCGAAGATACTAAAAATAAACAAGATAGTAAAGAAAACTTAGAAAAACGTCAGCAAAATTTGAATGAGGAGTTTAAAGACTTGCAAAAGAAAATGGACGAAACAAAGCAGAAAGACAATAAGTTAGAAGATCCTTTCAATTTTAAACAAGACAAACAAAAAGAGAGCGAAATTTCGTCCCTGCAGCAAAAAGCACAGGAGAACTTAAAGAATAATAGAAATAGAAAAGCATCTGACAATCAAAAACAGGCATCTGAACAAATGCAAGAAATGGCTGAACAGATGGAAAAGCAAATGGAAGAAAACGAAGAGGAACAATTGGCAGAAGATATCGACAATGTACGGCAGATATTAAAGAATTTGGTAACGCTTTCCAAAAAACAAGAAGACCTTATCTATTCTACAAAAAACACCTCTGTAAGCAATCCTAAATATCAGACAATTATAAATGACCAAAATACTATTAAGGAAAGTATGCTGACCATTGCCGATAGTCTTTATCAAATTAGCAAACGTCAAATGCAGGTTTCCAAAACCATTAACGAAGAGACTTTCAAGGTTGGCACAAATATTGATAACACATTGACAACACTTTTACGTTTCAATCAAAGTTACTATAATAATTATAAAAACAATCAAGCCGCCACTTCTGAGCAATATGCTATGGCGTCCATGAATAACCTTGCTTTGTTACTTGCTGAGAGTTTAGACAAAATGAACCAACAGCAAATGAAGATGAAAAGTAACAAAAATAGTAATAATAAAAACAGCAAGAATCAATGCGACAACCCATCGCAAAGTAAAAGTGGCAAGGACCCTAAGAATATGCGTCAATTACAAGAAGCGTTAAATAAAGAGATAGAACGCTTGCAAAAAGAATTGGAAAAACGTGGTAATCAATCAAAACAAAAGATTGGCGAGGGAAAGGAACTCAACGAAAGGTTAGCAAAAGCGGCCGCACAGCAGGAAATGATACGCAAAATGATGCAAGAGTATCTTAACGAGATGAAAAAAGAGGGAGGAAAGGCTGTCGGACAAATGAATCAAGCATTAAAACAAATGGAAGATACTGAAAAAGATATTGTTAATAAGAGAATTAACGCCCAAACACTCAATCGTCAAAAACAAATCTTAACTCGTATGCTTGAAAGCGAAAAAGCCGAGATGCAAAAAGATAAAGAACAAAAACGCGAGAGTAAAACGGGAGTGGATAAAAAGAAAGAAAATAATCAATCATTTGAAGAATTTAAAAAATTGAAAAACAGGGAGATGGAGTTGTTTAGAAAAATTCCTCCAATATATTCTCCATATTATAAGATGAAAATTTCAAAATATTTTAGTAATTTTGAAAATTCAAACAAGGGTGGTAATTGACAAAAAAGGTAATATTATGGAACAGATATATATTGATAAAGGAAATAATACTAAGTTAGCAAAATTTTTGGAGCAGATTTGCAACAGAAATCTATTATATAATTACATCGGAGCGATGGATATGGCGATAGAAAGTGCTTTAAATTTGGTTTCTTCCGATGCTACGCTAACATTTTCACATCACAAAGACGGCGTTTGCTTTAATCTTACTGCTCAAAGTCCTGTATTTCACTCCCTTTCCAATATAGATAGTGATATTACACATTCGGAATACTTATTTCTAATAAAACATCTAACAGATAAAATAAATATTTCAGAGGACGGCAAAACTATGGAATTATTTTTTTCAATTGATGGTATAGAAACGGAACTTGTCATGCATAGAAAAGAGAAATTCAAAGCATACAGCTTTCGCAAAGTAGCGGTTGTACAATAAAAGAAATTATGGCAATACAGTTTATACTTGAAAAGAGTTTTGCATTTAATAATCGCTTAAAAACAAAGGCGTGGATTAAACAAGTTATCGCTGAACACGGCAAAAAATGTGGTAATATATCATATATTTTTACCAACGACGAACATGTGCTTGATGTCAATCGGCAATACTTGGGTCATGATTATTATACAGATATTATTACATTTGACTATTCTGACGAGGACGGCGTTGGGAAAATCAACGGCGATATTTTTGTTTCTGTAGATAGAATCAAAGAAAACGCCAAAGAGTTTAAAACAAGTTTTGATAACGAATTGCACCGCGTAATTATCCACGGAGTACTTCACCTTTTGGGTTTCAAAGACCATTCTCCTAAAGATTCTAAACTAATGCGTCAAAAAGAAAATGAATGTTTAGAATTATTTTTCTAATTTTTTTGTCAATTCAAAAAATTTTCATATCTTTGCAAAATGAAAAATCGTGCTGAAAAACAATGATTTAGAAAAAAGTGGAATAATCAGCGTGA